>JAYSRX010000001.1:0-2504 GCA_043720795.1 Minisyncoccota bacterium
CTAAATCAGGAAAGTTCATCGAAGTTCTCGGATCATATGACCCCCGATCTAAAAACCAAAACACATTAAATAAAGAACGAGTACAAGCGTGGATGTCTAAAGGTGCACAAGTATCTGATACTGTTCACAATCTCCTTGTTTCAGAAAAAGTTATTGATAAAAAGAAAATCAATGCACTTCCAAAGAAAACTGCTCCTAAAAAAGAAGTTATTGTTGAAGAAGCAAAAGCTCCTGAAGCTCCTGTTGCCGAAGTTGCTGTCGCAGCTGTAGTTGCAGAAGCCGTTGAAGAAACTCCTGTAGAAGTTGTAGAAGAAGCAGTTGCTGAATCTACTCCTGAAGAAGTTGTAGAAGTAATCGAATCTCCAATTGAAACCGAATCTATCGAAGAAGCACCAGTCGAATCTACAGAAGAAGGAACTCCTGATCTCGCAATCGAGGGCGAAGAAGCAAAATAAGCTATTAGCACTTAGCTCTTGGCAGTTAGCAAAAAACGACCCTTCAGGTCGTTTTCAATTAGTAAGAAGGTCAGAGCTGATTGCTACATACTAATGACTAACTGCCCTTATACATAAAGTTTCCTACCAGAGGATTTCTTATTTCTACAATCGCTTCGCGATTAAGAAGTAAAGTTTTCCTATTCTCTTTCATTGACCTATATATGAATAGGTAAGATAATTTACATACGTGTGCAATGCACATGGTTTAGCAAATAACAGAAAACACAATGACAGCAGAACTCGACCAAGCATTTCTCGAACAAGTAGTAAAATCACTCGTAGACAAACCTGACAAAGTTGAAATTAACCGAACGGTAGATGAGATGGGTGTTCTTTTGACTCTCAAAGTAGATCAAGAAGACATGGGTAAAATTATTGGTAGAGACGGGAACACTGCAAAAGCTATCCGAACTCTCCTTCGTGTCGTTGGAATGAAAAACAACGCTCGTGTAAACCTTAAGATTAATGAACCAGACGGACGAGAGTCTACTGGAACAAAGACTGTGGATGAAGCATTGGCTGAGATTTAAGTAATGAGTTAAAACAAAGTACCGAATTTTTTCTGGAGTCTGGGTGCCGTAATCGGCGGGTCCCACGACAGAAAAAATTCGGTACTTTGTTTTTAGTATTACTATTTGCTAGTATCAACATATGCATTTTCATATCGTAACTTTATTCCCAGAATCATTTGATTCATACTTTAACGCGTCTATTTTGAAGCGGGCAATTTCTGATAAAAAAATAAAAATCTCTTTTTATAATCCAATTGATTTTCTCAAAGGAAAAGACCGTGTGGATGATCGTCCATATGGTGGAGGACCAGGAATGGTGATGCGAGTCGAACCTGTTGCAAAGGCAATTCAAAAGGCTATTGGTAAAAAAACAGACTACAAGATTATCTTCTTTACTCCAGCAGGATCACAATTTACTAATGTGACTGCAAAGTCTTATGTCGAAACTACCAAGAATTTGATATTTGTATGCGGACGATATGAAGGTATTGATGCTCGAGTGCTTGATATTTTCCCATGTGAAAAAGTTTCGATAGGAGAATATGTACTTACTGGAGGTGAATTGCCGGCGATGATTATGATCGATGCTATTTCTCGTAACATCAAAGGAGTCTTGGGTGACATGGATTCGGTAGAAGAAAATCGAATTTCATCTCCATTAGTGTATACACGTCCTGATGTTTTGAAATATAAGAGTACAGAATACAAAGTTCCGGATGTGTTGCTTAGTGGGCATCACAAGGAGATTGATAAGTGGCGGAGTGAACAGAAGTAATTGCTTTTTCAATAATCCAAGATAAGATAATAAGTGGATTGCTTTTTGGGACACGTTAGGGAAAATCACACCGACTTATCCGATGAGGACAAGGTCAAAAACCCAGTAAAAAGTCGTTGTAATGAGCGAGTAAGAGACCCTTGGTCTCGCCTCTAGTGAGGTCAAACTCTTGTTGTGAACTGGTAAATAGGAAGGCTAAAACCAGACTGAATTCCAAAGTCACAAATGTTGTTGGCGCATAGATTGACGCTCGAACTCATGGTCTAGAAATGACATGCAAGTACAACTCCAACATCGTACCTAAAACCTTGTTTGCGATTCACGCCGTTCCTCACCTTCGGGTGACGGGACGGCGTTCTTTTTTATACAAAATTCTCCAAATTCGAACACAAAACACGCAAAACTGTCAAAAAGTAGGGTAGTCAAGACAAATCTGTGGAAAACTACTTGATTTATTCTTTATTTATAATATAATCCCAATCAATACGAATGAGTAACGACAAAACGAGGTTTCGCTTCTAACAACGATATTAAGTTGATAAAAGTATAGCAGAGAATTTTAAAAATCAAAATCCCATGGGATTTACGTTTATTTATTAAGGGGCAATTAAATAAAATCGGCAATTATCTATGAATATGTTCAATACTGACCTACAACAAGTAGGATCACGCGAGAAGAAGTATTTTAAAAATTACAAGAAACCGTTACTCGAACTACCA
>JAYSRX010000002.1:0-6649 GCA_043720795.1 Minisyncoccota bacterium
TTGTGAATGAACAAAAGATGTAAACCGGCACCTTCATATGGTACTGCGTTGTGAGTTGCAAACCAATGTTCATTTTCCGAGAAGATAGGATGCGGATGACGCTTCAGGAATTCTTCTTGATCAAAGGGATTTATCCCGAGCCGTGCAATTTCCTCGTACGTCTCTCGGAAGTTGCCTGGTCGAACATTCTCGAAATCTACATACTTACTTGATGGTATGGTGCTCATTTGAATGTGATAGTATCATTTTTAATATAAAAGAAAAGCGGTGCTGCCTGAAGGGCAGCACCGCTTAAATGAATCATGGTCGATTAGATCATTGTCCTAATAAAAAAATTCGGATGAGGATCATAATCACCTCCAATTTTGAAATGATCTTTCCGTAGTTCCCAAGGAAGCGTGTATGGAAACTCCGGTTCGAGGGTAACTGTTGGAAATCTCCGAGGTTCTCCACTCAATAGTCTTTCGACGGCGGGGTATTGAATGTCATAGATCTGAGCTGAAGAAACGTAGTGAGTGTACTTCGTAAACTTCAGACCATGGATCATCGCGAGTACTAGACCGAGCGAACACCATTGTGAAATGTTGAATTGAAGCCCGACGGGTACATCCGCCGAACGTTGGACACACGTCACCTCCATTTCTCCCAACTCCGGGAAAACATGGACATGGAACACTGTTCCATGACAAGGTGCAACAACGACTTGCCGTCTGAAGCCTTGATCCTTGGAACCAAGAGCCAAATGCGGAATCCAAGTCATTATCATGAGTGTTCTGCTCTCGGGCATATCGAGCATCATATCATTTAGTGCAGCAAGTTGATCAAAAGTGATTTCATGGAGTGCTTGATTTTTTTCAATAAGCTTTGCAGTTGGAAACGCACGAAGGGCAGGACCATATGATCCTGGTCCGAGATCTCCTTCATCCAGTCCCCAGATTTTGCATTTGTCCGCCGTAACCCAGTTCTTCCAGAATTGTTCGGGACAACCGAATTCTTTGAGTTCCCTGAGAGTGCGAACACCGTTGAGGAAAGCTGCAATTTCTCCCGTCGCGCCAGTGACCAAGTCTCTGGTATCACGACAAGTAAGGATCGGGTAACCGTTGGCAAGTTTGTATTCGAGACAACAGGCTTTACCGGTGAATTCACGGACGATACCTTGGCCTTTGCCAGCATTTTCTACCAGGGTGGCATGTATAGGTTTTTTTTCTTTTCCTTCATCCATGATTGTTCGAAGAAGATCTTCGTACTGAGTGTCAGGTGTCCTGTCCATGTAGGGCAAGTAAGTGATAGGTGTGTTCATTATTATGTGGGGTTCGAGTTCTTCCGCAATACTACTTTTTAAATACAATGTGTCAATGAAATGAATATTTATTTTTAATTATTGACTTTTAAACCTTAAGAAGTATTGTTGGGCGTATGAAGCCCTTTGTAACAAATGAAATGTCGGATATCAGTTTTTCAACAATGAGGAATCTTGAGGATTTATTGAATCGTATTCCTGATGATGTGCAGCTTCCTGGAGAAGAAACTCTCTCGTGCCACATATTAGTACGGGTGCTCATAAAATTTTTTCAAGGCGGTTTACAGGTTACGGATGGATGGACCATGAACGGTTGTGAACATTCGTGGTTTGAAGATTTGCACGGAAATATTCTAGACGTTTATCCTCTTGGTATGTATGTCAGTTCTCACGGTGGAGTTCTATATGTTCATCAGCGATTCGTATGTACTAAAATGTATGAGTCATATGAGCAACGTCAAGAACGCTTCAATGATGCATTCGTAGGAAGTGGTGGAAAAATAGGAGACTATCCTGATTCTCCTGAACCCGTGTTTATTAAAAGTCCTTTTTTTGACGAGACTGTGAATTACCTTTTCGAACTCATTTGTAACTCAAAATAATGCGCACCTACAGTGGTGTGCTTTTTTTATATAAATACTGATATACTTTCGCTATGTATAACATTCGTTATCCCTATATACCAATGGACCGCACAATCCAGTATGTTCCTAAAGACAATACCTTTATCTTGCAAGCCAAAGAATACGCTCAGAAGCATTTTCTTGTGGAGACAATGCCTGGCGCTGCCGTAATCGTAAGAGATGGAGAAATAATTGGAGTTGGATCAAATACAAGTGCATATCATAAAAAACATGGTTGTGAACGAATACGGCAAGGATGTGGAACTGGAAAAGGGTATGAATTATGTGAAGGATGCAATCCTAAGCATCATAGTGAACAGGTTGCCATTGTCAATGTAATCAAAAATGGACTCCATACCGAAGGCGCAGATCTGTATCTATGGGGAGATTGGTGGTGTTGTGAGATGTGTTGGAATGCAATAATCGCAGCAGGAATCAAAGATGTGTATCTTATGGAAAAGAGTGAGGTACTTTTTCACAAGGAACACCCTGATAATATTCTTGGAAGACAATTTGAAAACTAATTGTTTTTAAGCGGTAGTACTGCTTTTTCTTTATGCTAGAATATATCCACTTATCAGTCATTAATCCAAACCACCATGAACGATACCGAAATCCAAAAACTCATTAAGGCTGAAAAAACACGACAAAATAAAGTTGTGAATCTTATTGCTTCCGAGAATATTGTTTCAAAAGATGTTCTTGCAGCACTTGGTTCTGAACTCACAAATAAGTATGCAGAAGGCTATTCTCATGCTCGCTATTATGGTGGAAATGAAGTCATTGATGAGATTGAAGATCTCTGTATCTCACGTGCACTCAAGACATTCAAACTTGCCAAGAACAAATGGTACGTGAATGTCCAACCACTCTCAGGTTCACCGGCAAATCTCGCAGTATATTCTGCACTCCTGGTGCCTGGAGATCGAATCATGGCAATGGATCTCACTCATGGTGGACATCTTACACACGGATTCAAAGTTTCTTTTACTGGTAAATTATATAACCAGATTGCCTATGGTGTGGATGAAAAAACTCAAAAGCTTGATTATGACAATCTGATGCAGATCGCTCAAAAATACCAACCCAAACTTATTATCACAGGATACTCTGCATATTCTCGTAAAATTGATTTCAAAAAATTCAGAGAGATTGCAGATTCTTGCGGAGCACTATTGATGGTGGATATGGCGCATATTGCAGGACTTGTTGCTGGGGGAGCGCACCCAAGTCCTTTTGCATATGCAGATGTCGTAACTTCTACCACACACAAGACACTTAGGGGTCCACGATCAGGAATTATTTTTGCAAAAATTGATGAACGGGAACTTGGTATAAAAATAAACAAAGCAGTTTTCCCTGGACTTCAAGGTGGCCCACACATAAATCAAATTGCTGCTGTTGCAGTTGCTCTCAAAGAAGCACAAACTCCTGCATTTAAAAAATATATTGAACAAGTATGCAAGAACGCAAAAGCTCTCTCTGATGAACTTAAGAGACTGGGATGGAAGATTATTTCTGGAGGAACAGATACACACTTGATGCTTGTTGATGTGTGGATGAATGGAAAGGGAATTGCAGGAAAAGAGGCATCAGATCTTTTAGAAAAAGAGGGAATCATTGTAAATAAAAATACTATTCCAGGTGAAAAACGTTCACCAATAAATCCTTCAGGAATTCGACTTGGTACTGCAGCTGAAACAACTCAAGGGTGGAAGGAAAAAGATTTTGTACAGATTGCTCGACAGATAGACAAAATCTTAAGAACCAACATTTCTAAGATATGAACATCCTCATAAAAAAACTTCACACAGACGCGCAAATTCCACATATTGCTCACGAAGGTGATGCTGGATTCGATTTGTTTGCGGTTGAGGATGTGTCACTAAATCCTGGAGAACGAGGGCAAGTCCCTACGGGACTTGCCCTCCAGATTCCACTCGGCTATGTTGGCCTCGTCTGGGACAAAAGCGGAATCTCCCACAAAGGCGGTATTAAAACTCTCGGAGGTGTGATAGATTCGGGATATAGAGGTGAAATACTCGTTGGAGTACTTAATCTCGGAAGTGAACCATATACTTTTGAGAAGGGTCACAAGGTGGCTCAGCTTCTGATCCAAAAAGTTGAATCACCAATATTTGAAGAAGTGGTAGAATTATCAGATACAAGTCGGGGAGAAGGAGGATTTGGAAGTACTGGGAAATAGAAAAACACATAATATGCAAGAAGAAATAAAAAACTACATACTCAAAGATCTCTCAGAACTCGGCTATCCAATAGTTGATTTTGTTGTGGAACTTCCTAAAGATATCTCCAATGGAGATTTTTCAACCAATATTGCACTCGTACTTTCTAAAGTGGTCGGAAAGAATCCAAAAGAAATTGCCGATACACTTGTTGTAACCTGGAATTCCGAACCAGTTCCTGCATTTTCCAAAATAGAAACAGCTGGTCCTGGATTTATTAATTTTTATCTTTCAAAAGATTATATCGAAAAAGAAATCGCAAAACCTTTTATACAACCTCAAACTCAATATACTGGTAAAAAAATAATTACCGAATTTACAGATCCTAATCCATTTAAGCAATTTCATATTGGACACTTGATGTCGAATACTATTGGAGAATCTGTTTCCCGACTTTTTGAAATCGGAGGAGCAGATGTAACGCGAGTTTGTTATAACGGAGATATTGGTCCACATATTGCAAAAGGTGTATGGGGAATGATCGTGCAAAAGGAAGCTTTTCCTCAAGATCAAGATTCTTTGGAAGATAAGATGAAATATATGGGGGATGCGTATGTGTACGGATCTAATCAATATGAGGAAGATGAACAAGCTCAATCAGAAATAAAAAACATCAACAAAAAGCTTTTTGAAGGAACAGATCCTGAACTACAAATTTATTACGACAAAGGAAGGGCATGGAGTCTTGAATATTTTGATACTATTTACAAAAAGCTTGGAACAGATTTTAAGCATTTATTTTTTGAAACTCAAAGTGCACCTATTGGAAAGAAAATTGTAGAAGAAAATATTTCGACAGGCGTATTCGAAAAAAGTGAGGAGAGTGAAGCAATTATTTATAAAGGAGAACAGGACGGATTACACACGCGTGTATTCATCAACTCACAAGGACTTCCTACATATGAAGCTAAAGATCTTGGCCTTGCTGTTATGAAAAGCGAGTTTGGAAATTTTGATATGTCAGTAGTTGTAACAGCTCAGGAACAAAATGAATATTTCAAAGTGATGCTTGCAGCACTTTCAAAAATAAAACCAGAAGTTGCAGAAATGACAAAACACATCACTCACGGCATGATGCAATTCGCAGATGGTAAGATGTCTTCTCGAAAAGGGAATGTGATTACGGGCGACGCGCTCCTTGAACAAGTAGAACAAAAAGTAATCGAGAAGATTGCCGAAAGGGAATATACAGAACAAGAGAAAAAAGAAATTATCGATACGGTTTCAATCGGTGCACTTAAATATTCAATCTTGAGACAAACACCAGGAAAGAACATTATTTTTGATTTTGAAAAATCAATTTCATTTGAAGGAGATAGTGGTCCGTACATTCAATACGCGTATACTCGAGCACAATCGGTGTTGGCAAAAGCAGGAGAGGTTTCTACAAATGTACAAAATCTTAAAGAAACATATCTCATAGAAAAACTTCTCATCAGATTCGATTCAATAATCACTCGATCGATCGAAGATCTTGCTCCACAAATTGTAGCGAATTATCTCGTCGAGCTCGCAGGAGAATTTAATTCTTGGTATGCACAAGAAAAAATTATTGGTGATGAGAATGAGGCCTATAAACTACTCATAACTCAAAAAGTTGCTGATACCTTGAAGATTGGATTGAATGTATTAGGAATCAAAGTTCCAAAAAAGATGTAAGTCACGCCCAGAGCGTGATATACACGCTCTGGGCGTGGAGGAGAAATGACGACATTTTCAATATTTTGGTATACTAATCTCAATTATTCGCAATAAGTAATCGTATTATGCCTGACAAATATTCTGCAGTATGGGTTTCACACTCATCAATGGGGGATTTCCTCAAATGTCCTCGTTCTTACTATCTCAAAAATATGTACAAGAATCCCAAGACAGGGAAGAAGATGAATATCGTCAGCCCTGCACTTTCGCTCGGATCTGCTGTTCATGAAGTTGTCGAAGGTCTCGCTGCATATCCAGCCGAAAAGCGTTTTGATAATCCTGAAGAATTACTTGTGCGTTTTGATGCTGTATGGGAAAAATTCAAAGGGAAGAAAGGAGGTTTCAAAAATGAAGATGATGAACAATTGGCAAAAGAACGAGGTAAAGCAATGATCCAACGAGTAATTGATAATCCAGGTCCGCTCAAAGAAAAAATTGTAAAACTCAAAGAAGGTGAAATGCTTCCAAATTTTTTTCTTTCAGAAAAAGACAATATCATCTTGTGTGGAAAAATAGATTGGCTTGGATACAAACCAGAAGATAACAGTATTCATATTCTCGACTTTAAAACAGGAAAGCATGAAGAAAATTCAGAATCACTTCAGTTGCCGATTTATCAACTTCTTTTGAACAATCTACAGAAAAGAAAAGTAACAGGAGCATCATACTGGTATCTGGACTGCGATAACGAACCAAAAGAAGTTGCACTACCTAATCTTGACGACTCTTTCGGAAAAGTATACAAAGTTGCAAAAAGTGTTTCAGATGCACGAGCTCAA
>JAYSRX010000003.1:0-6649 GCA_043720795.1 Minisyncoccota bacterium
CTCAACTCAAGTGCGTCAGTAAATCGTGTTCCAAGATTAAAAATATTTCCGACCTCGATTGATTTTTTTTCTACAAGTTTTGATTTATCGAGACCAAACTCTGCACAAATTTCATCAGATAATATTTCTTTGTTGATTGCAATCTTTTTTTCTTCATCGACATAGATAATGTCTTCACCTGCTTCTGAAAGTGCCTGAAATTCGACTGAATACTTTGAAAACACTCCACCACTTGCATATGTTGTATATACAAAATCTCCGAACCCAAGTTTTTTATAAGTATCGACATATACACCCTTCACTTTTTCAAAGAATGCTTTTTGTTCTTCTTCTGTTTTACAAAACGAATATAGATCTTTCATTTCAAATTCTCGTCCACGCATAAGCCCAGACTTTGATCGAAGTTCGTTTCTGAATTTATGCTGAAATTGATAAGCATGAATAGGAAGATCCGCGTATGAATTGACATGTTGTTTGAGCATAGAAGTGATAGCTTCTTCATGAGTAAATCCTAATCCGAGTTCGGTGTCATTTTTGAGTTTTGTTTTAAACCAATTATCAACTTTTGCATCATCCCATCTATCAGTCGCTTTCCAGATTTCAGGATTTTGAAGTGCAGACATATGAAGTTCTTGAGCACCAAGCTTGTCCATGTGTTTTCGTACGATAGTTTTGATCTTTTCACTCACTTTTAGACCAAGTGGAAGAAGCGAATATACTCCTGCCATTTCTTTATGGATGTACCCTGCTTGAATGAGTAGTTGTGCATTTTTGGCAGTTTCGTCTTTTGGAGCATCTTTTTTTACTTTTGTAAAAATGTGTGAAAGTCTCATATGAATTAGTTAAACAGGTTTTTAATATCATGAAATGTAAGAACGACCATCAATGTAATGAGAAGAAAAAAACCTACAACGTTTACAATTGCCACTTTTTTGTAATTAAGATCTCTTTTGAGAATAGCCTCAATACCAATAACTGCGAGCCTTCCTCCATCAAGTGCAGGAAATGGTAATAGATTAAGTACAGCTAGATTGATTGAGATTATCGCAGTCAAGAACAGTACGTCATTAAGACCGTTTTCTGCAGCTTGTCCCACAAGTCCAACGATACCAACAGGACCAGCAACTTCTTTAAAATTGGCGTTACCTGTAAATATCTGTCCCAAGAATTGGAACAATCCAATAGCAGTGAGCTTAAACATATTGCCTGTAGTCATGAATGCATAATATGTCGCTTTTATTGGATTGGTCTTAATGAATACTCGATCAGTCAAAGACATTCCGAATTTGACATCAGGGGTTGGAGGCAGGAGTGTTACTTGGTATTGAACATTTTCCATGTTCTTGAGTGCAATACTTGTTGTTTCTTTTGTTGACGAATACAGCACAGAGAGAATCTGTGATTGGTCAGTTATAACTTCTTGATCCTGAAGCTTTATACCTTCAATAATATCTCCTTCTTTGATTCCTGCTTTTTGTGCAAGAGAATCGTGAAGCACCGATTCGACACGCACACCTGATCTTTCTGAAACAAAAGGTACAAGATTGGAATTAAATTCTGCCCCCTTCACAAACAACACAATAAAAATAAGGAATGCGAGAATTACATTGAATACAACTCCGGCTACCAATACGAGTGCTTGAGTTGATTTTGACTTATTAATAAGACTGTCATTTGCAGACTTCTCAGTTGCACCTTCATCTGGATTTTCTCCAAATATTTTTACATATCCTCCAAAAGGAATGAGGTTAAGGCTGTATTCAGTACCGCCTTTTTTGTATGAAAATAATCGTGGAGGAAAACCAATAGCGAATTCGTCCACTCTTATGCCTGATTTTTTGGCTACAAGAAAATGTCCGAGTTCGTGAATAAAAATCAACAGACCGAGAACCAGGATAAAAATGATGATGGACATATTATTGTGTAGTAATTTCTTTTTCTTTTAATGAACCCATTGTATCAAACTCAGCTACACCTTGATCGATGATTTTTTGCACATCGTCTTTTTGACGCTTCACATCATCGAGTGAAGCCGAATTGTCTTTGGCAAACTGTTCGAGTTTTTTGATTGCATCAGCACGCTCAGAACGGATTGATACCTTTGCCTCTTCCACCTTCTTATATCCTTGCTTCACAAGATTCATTCGTGTTTCGGTCGTGAGATCAGGAAAAATAACGCGCACATCAACCCCGTTGGATGTCACAGAAAGTCCAAGGTCTGCTTTTTGAATTCCTTGTTCAATACCCTTCAATACGCTTTTATCCCATGGTGTAATCCGAATAGTCTTGGCATCTTCGACTCCCATGGAAGCCAGCTGAGTAATTGGTGAAAAAGCTCCATATGATTCAACAAACACACCATCCAAGATAGTGATTGTTGCCCGACCTGTGCGGAGTGTTGATAATTCTTTAGAGAGCCATTGTTTAACTTCTTCAACTTGAAATTTGAGTGTTTTGATTATTTCTTGCATATACAGGATTTTACACGAATTATATTAAAAAACAAAGACATAGAATGCGGATGTACGGGTACATGTTCAAATATTGTTCATTAAAAAAGCCCCGCCATAGTTATGTATCCGCTGTCTCCTCCCTAGGAATTACAACTCACATTTGAACCATGACGGAGCGGGTTTAGCTGACTCTTCTCATTACCCCCCCAGGAACTTCGAAGAACAACTCATATCTGATAGTACTCTCCTTTCTAAAAAGCACAAGACTAAATCTGCACAGCAAGATATTCGAGTAGTTGTTTGACCGAAGCACCCTGATCCTTAAGATATTCTTTGATTTCAATAATTCGCTTTGCGAGTTTCATGTCCTTTTTTTCATATACATATTTTTCGAGTTCTTCTATAAATTCAATAACATTCTGTTTGTTCTTTTTTTCGTTCTTAATATCTTCTATAATTGTCTTTACAAATTCCAAACGCTTTGCCAAAGGAAATTTTATAAATTTTTCAGTATCACTAGAAACCGTAACATCTTTTACATATTCAAAGACATGAGCTCGCGACAGCACGGTCGGAAGAATAATTTTTTTACTCGGAACAATTATGAAAAAATATGTATTTGCGCGAGGTTCTTCGAGCATTTTGAGGATACTGTTCTGACTTTCAGTATTGGTAGAATTAAAAGCGATGCAAATTATCTGCATTTCATCTGCACCAGTCTTGTGCAAGTGAATTGAAAAAATATGTCTTGCGTCATCAATATGAAATTTATCGTATTCGTACACTAACCGTTCTATATTTTTTATGTCTTTTCTGTAGTTAGAAATAAGTGAATCTAAGTCTTGAATGATAAGACCTCTGTCTCCGATACAGATGTTTGTATGATGAAGTTTATCCTTTGAGAGATTCTTAAGCATGTTATCTTTTTGCAATAATACTTTTTTTATATGTATCAAGGTGATCGATGGCAACACCAGTCCCTTTGGCTACACAGTACAGTGCATCTTTTGCAAGAATGGCCTTTACTCCAGTCTTCCGATAGACGAGTTCGGTGAGGTTACGAAGTTGTGAAGTCCCTCCTGTCATAATAATTCCACGATCAATAATGTCAGCAGAAAGTTCTGGTGGAGTTTCTTGCAGTACAGCCTTGATAGCTTTGATCATTTCTTTGAGATCCTTACTGATCGCCTTTACAATCTCATTAGTCTTGACTGTTGTAGATCGAGGAAGTCCTGAGAGATAATCTCTTCCCTTGATGATCATTTCAAGTTCATCTTCTAGAAGTACAGCTGACCCAACATCTCGCTTCACTTGTTCTGCTGTTTTGTCACCAATTGCAAGGTTGAATGTTTTTTTGATGTAATCGATTATTGACTGATCGATTCGATCTCCTGCACATTTTACCGATGTGCATGCCACGATTCCTCCAAGTGAAATTACCGCCACATCTGTCGTTCCTCCACCAATATCTACAATCATATGTCCGTGCGCTTCATAGATAGGAATACCCGCTCCAATCGCCGCGAGAATAGGTTCTTTTACAATGTACGCGTTCTTGGCACCAGCTTTCATAGCGGCTTCTACAACAGCTCTTCGTTCGGTTGAAGTAATACCAGCAGGCACAGAGATCATTACATCAGGTTTGAAGATGTTCCACTTGCCAAGTGCTTTATTGAAAAAGTATCTGAGCATCGCTTCGGTTACGCGATAGTCCGCGATTACGCCGTCTCGCATCGGTCGATACGCTACAATACTTTCAGGTGTTCGTCCTACCATGTCACGCGCTTCATTACCTACAGCGAGGATTCGATTATCAATTTCTGAGACAGCTACAACAGAAGGCTCATTCAGGACAACTCCTTTTCCTGGTATAAAAACAAGAGTATTTGCAGTTCCGAGGTCAATTCCTAGTTTGGGAGAAAAAAATTTCATGTGGGTCTAGTATAAGATATTTTGGGGGAAATTTGTAGGGGTTGACATATGAATATACTGTGCTAAATATTTCTATGGTCACAAGCTCTGATCATAATAAGTAGTGCAGATCCGCCGATGCAAAATCCTCCAACATCCACGGTTGGAACTAGAGAATGTGGCACAAACAGTGGAAATCATCGACCATCTCGCAGCAATTGTTGTGGGGCGGTTTTTCTTTTATTTTTTAAAATGTCTGGTTGAGTGAAACGACCCGAGGACTTTTAAAAAATAAAAGAAAATGTCCCACCACTACAAATTCAAGAAATCTTAAACAAATCCCAGATAAAATACTGTCCCAAGCTTTGTATAAATAACAATGACAGCTGTTCTCTGAAAGTAATTATTTAACATACGTGATCCTGGATTCCCGCCTTCGTGGGGATGACGATGCTCGAGCTTTATATTTCACTCAAAAAATGATAAAACGTATATATGAATACTCTACAAGTTGTCCCCTTCAAAAAGGGGTTTCGGACCGAATCCCTCACCTACTTCACAACCAAGGACGTATCTATTGGCAATATTGTGACCTTTGAGATAAAAAGTAAAACATATCAAGGTTTTGTCATTGATGTCCAAAGTGCAGAAGACAGTAAATCAGAACTCAAACAATCAACCTTCAGTCTCAAAAAAATAAAATCAATTTATAAGGAAACAATTTTTAATACCGCAATCGTACGAACACTAAAGGATGCACAGGATTTTTACGCATCATCAATTGGTGCGCTCAGTACAAGTATCGTTCCACAATTCGTTCTCAAAGATATCAATGCATTCAAAATTCCATACACAGACACGGTGTCAATTCAAGATTCAACCGAACAATACGCGATCCAAGAACCTGACCAAGAACGCTACTCAAGTTACAAACGATTAATTAGAGAAGAGTTCGCAAAAAAGAAATCGGTTCTGCTTGTCTGCCCAACAATCGAAGATAGTGAATATGCATACAAAGAATTATCGAAAGGGATTTCAGAATATTCATATCTCTTTACCAGTTATGTCAAAAAAAGTGAACTGATTGCATCATGGACTTCTGCTATGAAAAATGAAAAGCCAATTCTTGTAATTGCCACGGGTCATTATGCATTTATCCCATTATCCAAAATTGGATCTGTTGTTATTGAAAAGGAATCTTCACGGCTCTACAAAAGTCAGACAGCTCCGTATGTGGATTATCGAGTATTGCTTGAAATATATGCCAAAAATCTCGGCGCACGCCTGATTGTCGGGGACCTCATCCTCCGACTCGAGAGTCATTTGAAAATTGACCAATTCACAATGCATGAATATTCCCCTCTCAAATTCAGATCACTTACTACTGCAAGTTCTCAAGTTATTGAAATGAATTCCAAAGAACACACACGAGGCGATGAGTTTGAATTATTTTCTCCTGAAATGTATTCAATGATTGAGCGTGCACATGAAGACAGTGAGCATGTTCTACTCCTGTGTTCTCGTAAAGGTCTCGCGTCAAGTGTTGTGTGTATGGACTGTGGAAAAATTGTGACCTGCAACAACTGCGATTCACCAATCGTTCTTCATGGGAAGGACGCTACGGAAAAAGATAACTATTTGCTCTGTCACAGATGTAACGAAAAACGACACGCAGGAGAATTATGTAAACAATGCGGAAGCTGGAGACTCAAGACACTCGGAATTGCAACAGAAACAATCGAACAGCATGTACAAAAACATTTCCCACAAGCGACTACTTTTGTTTTTAACAGTGATCGTGTTACTACACAAAAGCAAGCCAAAAAACTCATTGAGGATTTTTACAATACTCCAGGAGCAATCTTGATCGGAACAGAAATGGCACTCCTCTATGCTCGAGAAGAAATTGAACACATTGGAATTGTTTCCATAGACAGTATGTTCTCAATTCCTGATTTTGGAATCCATGAACGAATTCTTACGAATATCCTTCGAGCAAAAGCCCTCGCCTCGCAAACATTCATTCTCCAAACACGTAATCCGACTTCACCTATTATCAATTATGCTCACACAGGAAACATCAAAGAATTCGTGCGTTCAGAAATCAAAGAACGCAAACAGTACAACTACCCACCTTATTCGATAATGATAAAACTAACGCTTCAAGGCGGGCCTGTACGAGTTCAAGAAGAAGTGCGGGATATCAAAAAATTCCTATCAGGATATGAGGTATTTGATTACCCAATTCTGACTCAAAGTAACTCAAACAAAGTGACATACGGACT
>JAYSRX010000004.1:0-2363 GCA_043720795.1 Minisyncoccota bacterium
TGAATGTTCTGGCGTGATCCATAAAATTGTTGCAGAATCATCGTCGATGAATGATGTGTGAATCCATAACAGGGTAGGTGACTCAGTATCCTCTTCGTCATCTTTGTCTTCAGTTGTGAAACTTCCAGTCTTTATGATTTCGATCTCAGTATCTTCATCAGTATCTAACATGATCTGATAATAATATGTCGTATCAGATTGCAGGTCTTCTAATTCGATCGAGTGTTTGTCATCTGGATCAAGAGTGATTGTTACTGCACTCGCAAAGTTTGATGAAGTTGAATAGGTAAAAGATCCTTCTGATTCAACATTTGTACTCCAATCAATTCGTGCTTCATCATCATTTGTTGTAATTCTGAGCCCTCTTAAAAGTGGCTCTGTTTGGACTTTGTTTTTCTGTCTCATTTTGTTCCACCAATTGGAGAAGAATCCGAAACGAGACTTATCTCGGTTGTCGTGATCTTCTTTGTCTTTTTGTTTCTCTCCTTTTTCTTTTTTGTCATTGTCCGACTTCTCATTATTTTCCCGTTTGTCTAAGTTGGTTTTTATTTCATCGTTGCCCCAATCGTTGTTGCCATGACGCTCCAGATTGACTCGGTTATCCAAATCAATACCGAGTTGCATTGCATTTGAAAAGTGAGGGAAAGCAATGGCTCCGGATAACAGAAGTAATCCAAAGATGTGTATTTTTTTTGTATGTAATTTCATAGGGTTATTATAGTGTAGATTACTTTATAATTAGCTCACAGTTTATATAACGAGTCATCTATAAAAAAATTACCTTGACGGTGAGTAGAAAATATTACAGGGATATGTCAACTTTTGTAACGGTACATTCAACTCCCAAGTGCACCACTCAAGGCTTGTAATGGTGTTTTCCACTTCAATCGTTTTCTCGGTCTTTTTTAACTGAAGTTTCTGGTTCTTTGAGTTCATCATTCTCATCATACCCATCTGCTCCTACTTGGTCTTTTTTTCGGTTTGATTATCTGGTGTTTGACTATCGATATTTTTGAGTATAGGTACCGTGCCCTCATCGGTTATTTTTTTCGTCGGGTTATTTTTTTTGGAAAAAGAAAAATCAGATTTTTTTGAATTGAGTTGAGGATTGTTCTTATTGTGCTCATCAGATTCAGTATTAGATTTTGTTTGAGGTTCTTGATCTTCTTTTTGGATGTGTTTATCTGGACGACTGATATATTCTACAGCTTTTTTGATCGGTTCATTGAAAGAGATTTTGAGAGGATAAAGTACGTCGCCTGGCTGTGAGTATTCTGCAGCAAATGTAAAAGGGATAATCGCAGTTACAAAAATAAGAAGTGAATAAACTAGAATTTTTGTATATCGGACCATAAAAAAGCTACTCAGGACTGAAACATTTGAGTAATCAGGTAATCCAGTTTTTTGTAAAAAATCAGCCCGCAATTCTGCTTTTTCATCCGTGCTTAAAGAGATTGATTGTAGATCTTTAATAAACTTTTTGTATTTGAAGGTTGTCATATGTGTTTCGTTCTTAAAATGGTTTTCAGTTTTTGAGTCGCTCTATGTATTGCTACCGTGATTGTATTTACATCCCTGTCTAATATCTGGGCAATTTCCCTTGGCTTCATATTGTCGACATGTCTAAGTACAATAAGATTTTTATCTTTTTTTGGCAATTCATCTAATGTAGAGAGAAGAGTCCTGTACTCGGCATCACTCTCAGGATGCTGTGATTCGTCTATAGGATCAAAACCTGCCTCAGTCAATACTTCAAGAGATGTTTCTTTTTTCTTTTTATACCAATCGATAATTAAATTATGGGCTACCCTGTATACAAAAGCACGCATATTTTCGATATCATCTTTACTTTGAAGCGACATCCATGTTTTAAGGAAGGATTGTTGAGTAAGATCTTTTGACAGTTCACGGTCGTGCGTTCTGAAATAGCAGAACTTAAACACAAACGTGAAATGATTGTCGTATAAGTCTATAAATTTTTTTTGTACATTGGTGTTCATATTGTATAACGATTAAACTGTACACATCTTACAATTTGATGGTTGTATAGTCAGTCTATACCTCATGAGTTAGAAAGCAATGTTTTTGAATGTTGGACTATAGCCCAAGATCTCCAATAGAAGTCGTATAAGAAGAAATAAAAGAAGGCACTACAAACATAAGTGCAATGAGAGGGAGGACAAAAAAGGCGATAGTCGCTACCATTGTCCATAACAAATATTTGCGAGTTTTCTCAACTGATACATATATAGCATCGATTTTTTTCTGTTGCCCTTCAATTAATTGTTTAAATTCGGTTTCCATGGATAGATTGTATCATAGGTTGAATTTGAGTATACTATATATATGAACACTAAACATAT
>JAYSRX010000005.1:0-2345 GCA_043720795.1 Minisyncoccota bacterium
TCAGAAAATGTGTCCACTCTTGTAGTTTTTGAAGTATAATTGTGAATCTTTCTCTTTTATTTTGCCCGAAATATGGATGATACTGATATTTCGGGCAAAATAAAAGAGAAAGATTCACAATTTTACTTCAAAAACTACAGGAGTGGACACATTTTCTGACAAGCTTTCTGAAAACGATTGGCCATGCCTTCTCGGTGACAACTCTATCCATGTTTCCTTTCACAAGTCGAAGACTCAACACTTGCGAGGAATATTGACAGTGGCCTAGATATATGGGCCTACCAAAATCTGGACCCTCGTACCGAAACAATCATGGTACGAACTCTGAAGTCCCTCCACAAATTAAATTACATTACAGTACACTACGAAAGCGACACAAACCCGAAATGCGCAGTCTTGTAGAAACTATATCTTTTTACCAAGATCTGAATTTCATACTTCAAATCTGGATGTAGCACAGAAGTTATTGATATTGTAATTACCAAAATGAACTGTAACGCGACTACCTCAACACTTTTGTACGGCCCGCATAGCACCCAAACTTTCCTCCGTCTAATAAACAAATACAAATTACTTTAATTATGTAGCAATTTTGAAAAGATTTTCAAATACGTAGAACAAAAAAAAATCTCCTCAAACTCTAACCAATATAATTTCGAGAGTATCATTCTAAAAAATTGAATGAGATTACGTCTAGATGAACCAAATAATCAAATCTGTAGTGCCAACAATAAGATGTACAATAAAATGTTTTGAAGATTTTGTTCGTGTCAATCGCAACTCATGATTCTCGTCCTCCTACGATAGTCTGTTTGTTCTATAGTGGACTCGGTAGACCGAAGTGCCGAACAGACTGAAACACTTTCCAATGAAAGTTGTTGTCGGAGTGGTGTAGTTGAAGAAGTGTAGCGATCAAGAATGAGCGACACTTTCCTCTGCAAATGAGCAGATGAAATTTCATTTCTGCCTATTCGTCACAGATGCTGTAATCTGTAGTGCCTGACTTGGCTCCACGTCGTGTTACAGGAAGTGAGCGGCGAGGTGAAACATGGTGAAGGAAATGAGATATCAATAATCTAACAGGTTATGTTCTCAACGAAGAGTACACTTACCCAGCATTCGTTTGCAATTTTCGGCCAGCAGGTCACCAATATCGTCAATTTTCGCTGCTTAATCGCGTCTTCTACGTAATATGGACTTTTTCGGATACACCTCAGCAGCCGTATCCATAACAAAGCATCTAGTGGCTTCATCAGTTGCAATATTATGTGTCGTGATAGTATTTACGGGCATCAATGGCTCTTACAATACTTTTCATTTTGGAGGTCCATTTTTCGGGTTTTCTCTTCTGATCAGTGTCCTTGTTCTGCTGGCTTGTAATGAAGGGTTTCAAGTGGGAATCCTTGGGATAGAGCACCATTGTAATAAGGTCATTGAGGATAATGGATTCATCAGAGCAGCTAAAATTCATCGACTCATGTTCAAAAGCAATGAATCAAAACTGAGGCAGCTACTGATTGGTCAATCTTTTCTTGTGGTCTTGAGCACTTTCATCATCGCAAATTTAACTACGTTCACCAATTTTCCGGAGATCAAAGGTTATCACCAACTAAAAAGATACTTTGATAACTTACTTGACATTTGAGAAGATGAACATAGATCTATTTAACATACATACCTGACGAATCTCCTCTGAGCATTATCCTCACATGTCTTTTTAATCTTCTGTTGTGCCCTACATTTGAAAATAAAATGAATTATTGAAGTGGAAAAGGTATTTGAATAATTTTGGACTAAATATCTAAAGTTGTTAAAACAATAAATGTGTGCAGGTGTGAACACCACTTTGATGGACATCTTTGCGAGGTCCGGCTTCCCCGGTGCATTTATCACGATATGCTGCGCTCAATTGGCACCATCGATGATCTCAAAAGGTAAAAACCAGTCATGATATTTTTGTTTTCCTTTTTCTTCAATATTTGTGACTGTCTATTTAAATTGTTTAGGACACATTTATCACTGTATGATGATATAACGTATTGAATAATTTTACTCCAATAAAAATTTTACCCAGTACAACAATCCATAATCAAAACTAATAGAAAATTTCTTTGCTCTGTCAGAATATCCAATCGAATTTTTAAATATTTTCGGAGTATACTCTGTGATACGAGTGGCATTGATTATTGAAAAAATTGGAATAGTGCAATTTGTATATTTCCTTGTTCAGATTGTAGACCGATTATGGGATCCGAAAAATAATCTACAATGCCCAACAATATTTAAAGATTTTGGATCAAATTATTTTTTTAGAACAAAAAAAATGGAAACATCATCTAATGTAA
>JAYSRX010000006.1:0-2334 GCA_043720795.1 Minisyncoccota bacterium
GTATTATTCGACCGACTTGTTCCATCCATCATCAATAGGGTATAGTCAATGGACGCAGATACTTTATGCAAATTTTAATCAATGATCCGGTACAATCCACACTTATTTTTATAGGAATCCTCCTTATGACACTTGCTGTGTCATTTCGGTTTAAAAGGCAAGAAGGCCTTTCTCTTTCAGTAACACAAGAACTCAAAGGGTTTGCAATTCTAGCGATTATATTCGCTCACATTGGGTACGTGCTAGTAACTGATAACCGGTTTCTTTTTCCTATCTCTGTCTTGGCGGGCGTAGGAGTGAGTCTGTTTCTTTTTCTTTCTGGCTATGGATTGACCAAAAGTGCTCTCAAAAAGAAAGAATCAATTTTACAATTTTATAAAAGAAAATCAGTAGGACTTTTTATTCCGTTCTGGATCATACTTATTTTTTTTCTCATACTTGATTATATTATTCTTCATACGACATACTCATGGAATTTTATTTTCAAAGCATTTTTTGGAATCTTTACGCACGCTAATGCATTTACTGATTTGAATTCTCCGTTGTGGTACTTCACGCTGATTCTTATATATCATCTTTTTTTTCCACTTATCTTTTTCAAAAAATATCCATGGGTCTCAGGACTTCTGTTGTACGCCTGCACATACATACTATTTTATTATATGGATATCAAATTTTTAAAAGAAAATTTGCCGTTGTATAAAGTGTATCTTGTTGCGTTTCCGTTTGGTATATGTGTTGCAGGATTATTGACAATCAAAAGTTCTGCGATACAGAATGCAAAGAATCAGATCAAAAAAACATACGAAAAATTTGAAAAAATTCTGTATCCATTAGTAACGGCCATACTGATTTTTATTATTGGACACACTGCAATATATTCTGGAGTAGGGAAGGGAATTCGTCTTGAACAAACCTATATCCTTATTACTGCTATGACTTTTGTGTGTTTGTTTGTAATAAAAAAATACGAATTCAGATTGCTCTCATTGTTTGGATTGTATTCATATGAAATTTATTTATTGCATTGGCCACTCGTATCTCGATACGATATTTTTTACAAATACGTGCCGGCGTGGTTAGCGACTGTTCTGTACTTAGTGATGTTTACTGCACTCGGATTCCTCCTTAAGAAAATTTCCTACCAATGCACTCAAGCCTTGCTTTCAAGACAAAACTCAAAAATCTGATAGTATTTTAGATATGTCAAAAATAGATACAAACCCTGAAAAAATTGCCGAACTATTGGCTCGTGGAGTAATCGAAATTATCGGACAAGAAGAGTTAGAAAAAAAACTGCAAAGTGGCAGACGGCTTCGAATCAAACTTGGGATTGATCCAACGAGTCCGAATATTCACCTTGGTCGATCTATCCCACTTCTCAAATTGAGGGATTTCCAGAATCTTGGACACAAGATTGTTTTTATAATTGGAGATTTTACCGGAGTGATCGGGGATACCTCTGATAAGGATTCTGAAAGGCCGATGCTCGATGCTGATACAATCAAAAAAAATCTCAAGACGTATATAGTCCAAGCATCCAAAATTATTGATATCAAAAAAGCTGAAATCAATTACAACAGTACATGGCTCAAAAAACTCACATATGCTGAAATCGGGACTCAAGCAGATGCATTCTCACTTCATGACTTCATCGCACGAGAGAATATTGCCAAGAGACTTGATGCAGGCAAAAGAATTTCACTTCGAGAACTGCTGTATCCGCTCATGCAAGGATACGATTCTGTAAAAGTAAAATCAGATGTTGAAATCGGAGGAACAGATCAACGATTCAACATTTTGGCAGGGAGACAGCTGCAAAAGCTCTACAAGCAAGAACCACAGAATGTGATGACCAATCCACTCATTGAAGGATTAGATGGTCGTAAAATGAGTTCAAGTTTTGGAAATACTGTAAATCTTTTTGATTCACCAAATGATATGTTCGGTAAGCTTATGTCACTCAAAGATGAATTTATTATTTCATATTTCATTCTGACAACTAGGCTTCCACTTGATCAGATTTCTCAATTTGAAAAAGAGTTAGCAAGTGGAACAAACCCAAAAGAGATAAAACTCAAACTCGCATCAACAATTACAGAAATGTATCACGGATCAAAATTAGCGACCGATGCAGAGCAGTATTGGATTTCCACCTTTTCCAAAAAAGAAGTTCCTACAGATATGCCAACTTTTAAAATGGATCAACGAGATATTATTTCAGTGCTTGTTGAAAGTGGCCTAGTTACTTCAAAATCAGAAGCGCGCCGTGCCGTAGAACAAGGAGGAGTGAAGCTCAACGGAGAAGTGGTCTCTGACACAAAAGCAGAAGTT
>JAYSRX010000007.1:0-19935 GCA_043720795.1 Minisyncoccota bacterium
GGTGGTAGGGAACCCTAGTTAGTAATTAAAAAGGGCGGCCTGTGGCCGCCCTTTTTACTAATATGATTAGATGATTTATCTTTTCGCTATTGACGATCCGTATGAAGAGGTGTTTTGTGTAGGATCTCGGCGCGCTTCGTGCTCCGTCCCTTCTTTTTCCTTTATAATATGTCAACGTACTGAGAATTCAGTCTTAAAAGAGTTGATGGAAGCTGGGTGCCTTTAGGCGGGTCCCCTGACAACAAATCTTTTAAGACTGTATTGCAAAAACCTCGTTGACATATACCCCTTTTTTGTTAATATGTTTCTACCTGTTTGCGCTTTTTGTATTTATACAATCGCGAGCGGTTGGTATGTGTTTTTTCTTGTAAAGTACCGTTCTCGCGCCTTTACAAAAGAAAGCAAATTTATTATTTACTTAAAAATATATTATATATGGCAGCAGAAGCATTTGATCGATCAAAACCTCACGTTAACGTAGGTACAATTGGTCACGTAGACCACGGTAAGACAACTCTTACAGCGGCCCTACTACACACATTAAACATGGCTGATGGATACACAGCTACGATGAAAGGAGTAGACGAAATTGACAAGGCTCCAGAAGAAAAAGCTCGAGGAATTACAATTTCTCTTTCTCACTCAGAGTATTCAACACCAAATCGACACTACGCTCACATTGATGCTCCAGGTCACGCCGACTACATCAAAAACATGATTACAGGTGCTGCTCAGATGGACGGTGCCGTACTTGTAGTAGCTGCAACAGACGGTATGATGCCTCAAACAAGAGAGCACGTTCTCCTTGCAAAACAAGTTGGAGTACCAAAAATCATCGTGTTCATTAACAAATGTGACATGGTTGAAGATGCAGAAATGATCGAACTAGTAGAAGAAGAAATTCGAGAATTGCTTACAAACCAAGGATTTGACGGAGCAAACACTCCTTTTGTCCGAGGATCAGCTCTTAAGGCTCTTGAATCTTCAGATGTGAACAGTGAATGGAATCTAAAGATTCTTGAACTCGCAGGACATCTAGACACATATATCCCACTTCCAGTTCGAGAAACAGACAAACCTTTCCTTATGCCAGTAGAAGATATTTTCTCAATCGAAGGACGAGGAACTGTAGTAACAGGACGAATCGAACGAGGAATCATCAAGGTTGGACAAGAAGTTGAAGTTGTTGGTCTTAAGGATACAGCAAAGACAACCATTACAGGAATCGAAATGTTCAACAAATCTCTTTCAGAAGGACAAGCTGGAGACAACGCCGGTCTACTTGTACGAGGTCTTAAAAAAGAAGACATCACACGAGGACAAGTACTTGCTATCCCAGGAACTGTAACACCTCACACAGAATTCGAATCTGAAGTGTACATTCTTAAAAAAGAAGAAGGTGGACGACACACTCCTTTCTTTACTGGATACAAACCACAATTTTATGTTCGAACAACTGACGTTACTGGAGAAGTAACATTGGCTGAAGGTGTAGAAATGGTTATGCCAGGAGATACAGTTACTTTCAAAGTTAAGCTTGTAGCACCAGTTGCTCTTGAAGACCAAACACGATTTGCTATTCGAGAAGGAGGAAAAACTGTAGGTGCTGGAGTTGTTACTAAGATTGTTAAATAGCTCGTTAAATAATTAATTAATCAACTAACACAAAGAACCCTTTTTGGGAGATAGGATATTGATAGCGATTCGCAACGTTGATGAGATTTCATCACTACGATGTGAATATCGTGATCCTGGATTCCCGCCTTCGCGGGAATGACGGGCACTCAACCACTAACTTTCCAATCAAAGGTCAAACCTATATGGCAGAAAAAAAAGTACAAGAAATGCCAAAACTCCGAATACGAGTTCGAGCATACGAGAGTAAAATTCTCGACCAATCAGTAAAACAAATCATGGACACAGCTCTAAGGTTTGGGGCAAAGGTAAGTGGACCAATTCCGCTACCAACCGAAATCAAAAAGTATACAGTTAACAGATCATCTTTTGTGTACAAAGACGCGCGAGAACAGTTTGAGATGCGTGTACATAAGAGACTCATTGACATTTTGAATCCTGATGCTAAGGTAGTCGAAGCTTTGACTAACCTCAGCCTACCATCAGGAGTCAACATTGATGTCAAAATGAACTAGATTGATGCAACATTATTAAGCAACGATACGAACTACCATGAAATTTTTATTAGGAACAAAAGAACACATGACTCAAATCTTCACTGAAGACGGTCTTGTAATTCCTGTTACTGTAATCAAAACAAGTCCGAACGTGATCACACAAGTAAAGACTTCAGACAAAGACGGCTACCAAGCAATCCAAATCGGTTTTGGTGACAAAAAAGAACAGAATCTTACAAAGCCGATGAAGGGTC
This sequence comes from Minisyncoccota bacterium, assembly GCA_043720795.1. Taxonomy (GTDB): domain Bacteria; phylum Patescibacteriota; class Minisyncoccia; order Phycocordibacterales; family JAACPR01; genus JAULZV01. The sequence goes on from JAYSRX010000007.1 coordinate 2,387, forward strand.
ATGTAAAAGAATTGGGTAACTTTGCGCATTTGAAAGAAATCAAAATGCTCGGAGAACACAATATCGGTGATACGTTAGCAATCGAAACATTCCAAGAGGGAGACAAAGTCACTGTGTCTGCGATCTCAAAGGGTAAAGGGTTTCAAGGTGTGGTAAAACGACATGGCTTCAAAGGAGGGCGTCGATCTCACGGTCAAAAACACTCAGAACGAGAACCTGGTTCTATCGGAGTGGGTGGAGTTCAACGTGTATTCAAAGGAATGCGTATGGGAGGCCGAATGGGAGCTGATCGAGTGTCAGTAAAAAATCTAAAAGTTGCGCGAATTGATGCTGACCAGCAATTGGTATACATCAAAGGAGCGGTACCTGGTCGAAGGGGAACACTTGTTGAAATTAAGGGATAAGAATTGCTTATGAAAATTACTATATATACAAAAGAAGGAAAAGAAAATGGAAGTATCGAAGCACCCGAATCAATCTTTGGATTGAAGTGGAATTCTGATCTCGTACAACAAGTTGTTATGTCAATGGAATCTTCTGCACGAACATCCGTCGCTCACTCAAAAGACCGAAGTGAAGTTCGAGGAGGAGGACGAAAGCCTTGGCAACAAAAGGGAACTGGTCGCGCTCGACATGGTTCAAAACGATCTCCAATCTGGAAAGGTGGAGGGGTAACTTTTGGTCCACGAAACGACAAGAACTACGACAAAAAAATCAACAAGAAAATGAAAGCGAAGGCTCTCTTCACTATCCTTTCAAAGAAAGCAGCGAACAACGAAGTTATCTTTGTTGACACTATTTCTTTTGCCCAGCCTAAGACAAAAGATGCTCAAGCAATCTTTACAGCTCTAGGAAAAGTAAAAGGATACGAAATGCTTGCTGCACGACGTAAAAACCGAGCATACATTGCTATTGATGAAAACGATACTCTTACCAAAAAATCTTTTGCTAACTTCTCAAATGTTAAAACAGACGAAGTTCGAAACCTCAACCCGCTTGATCTCTTGAAATACAAATATGTTGTTATCGAAAATCCAGCAGTGAGTTTGAAAGTATTAGAAGCTAAATTAAATTAAGGTATATGGCTATTTTTGGAAAAAAAGAAAAGAAAAGCGATGCACCTCAAAAGGCGGCTTCTAAGAAAGTGAAAAAAGTTGTTGATGTAAAAGATATCAAAACTACAAAAGCTGATCTTACATGGGTTCTCATCAAACCTCGAATTACCGAACGCGCAGCAATCCTTTCTGAAAAGAAAGTCTACGTGTTTGAAGTTGCTGACAAGGCAAACAAAAAACAAATTGCTGAAGCAATTACAATCAAATTTGGAGTTGTTCCAGTAAAAGTAAACACTATTGTAACCAAACCCAAGGCAGTAGTACGACGAGGACGAAAGACTACAAAAGCTGGATTCAAGAAAGCTTATGTGTACCTTAATCCTAAGGATACTATTGAATTTGTGTAAACTATACGCCCAGAGCGTGTAAAGAAAAGGCGACGAACCCAAAGGGTTCGTCGCCTTTTCTTATGGAATTATATCTTACTTTTTCTTTAAATATTAATGATACTAAATGGATAAAATTATGTGATGCATAAGGATTTTGATAAGTGGAACATCAAGAAAAAGAAAATTAACAACAAAGAAACAAACATTTCTTTTATGGAAGGGCAAATATGGTGGTGCAGTGCAGGCTTGAACATCGGTCACGAAATAGATGGGAAGCACTCTGCTTATGAAAGACCATTTTATATTTTGAAAAAGTGTAGCGAAACAATGTTTATTGGAATACCTTGTACGAGTAGTAACAGACTGGGTTTGTTTACATATCTTTTGAAAACAAACAATTTTGAATTTACTTTGAATTTTTCACAAATTAAAACCCTGAGTTCTAAACGCTTGTTGAGAAAGGTTGTACATATTCCTGATCCTTTTCAAATCGATATTATTACTCGTCTATTCAATTATATAAAACGAAAGTCCGCTCAATGAGCGGACAATCTCGGATACCTAACGGTAAAAGTACTATTAGTATAGTAAAACAAAACATAAAGTCAATACCTTGATTTTTCTTTCAAACCACGGTATTATCACACAACTTGAAATTGAGACTCAATTCAGGGATTTACCAGTTAATTAGGTTGTATAGCCCATGTATCCCACATGTGGCTGCTAACTAAAAACACCATGATCAAAAAAATTAAACCAAATACACCAGGACAACGAGGTATGACCGTAGTGGCATACAAAAGTTACCTGACAAAAACAAAGCCTCTGAAGGCTCTTACTCTTGGTAAAAATCAGTCAGGAGGACGAAACAACACAGGTCGTATTACTTCTCCTCACAGGGGAGGTGGACACAAAAGGAATTATCGTCTTATTGACTTCAAGTACAATAAGATTGATGTTTCTGCACGATTGGAGACAATTGAATATGATCCTAACCGATCAGGATTCGTTGGTATTGCAGTCTATGCTGATGGAGAGCGACGATATGTCCTTGTTCCAAAATCAATGCAGGTCGGGCACACATTTATCGTTTCAGAAACTGCAAAAGTAGAAATGGGGAACAGACTTCCATTGTTCAAAATCCCAGTAGGTACTTTTATTTTTAATATCGAACTCAAGCCACTCAAAGGTGCTGCACTTGTACGTTCTGCTGGTAGTTATGCCGAAATTGTTGCGCAAGATCCAGATACAAAAATGACTCAACTCAAACTTCCTTCAGGAGAAATCCGAAAAGTTCAAAGTTCATGTTGGGCAACAGTCGGAGAAGTGTCAAATGATATGTATCGATTGGTAAATCTAGGAAAAGCTGGACGTAATCGACATCGAGGCGTACGACCCCATGTTCGCGGTTCTGCTATGAACGCTGTTGATCACCCTCATGGAGGTGGAGAAGGGCGACAAGGAATCGGACTTCGAAGAGGGCCTAAGACTCGTTACGGTAAACAAGCATATGGAGTAAAGACTCGAACACCTAAGAAATACTCAAACGATATGATTGTGACAAGACGAAAAACAAAGAGAAATACTCCTAAGTAAGCTACTAGCATTTAGCTGTTAGCTCTTAGCAAAAGGTGCGCCCAGAGGGCGCACCTTTTGTTTTTATCGAGACTTATCAACACATCAGAATTCAGAGCTCACTCTAAACAAGATATACTTAGGACATTAAACATTTTAATGGTTTGCTAATAAAATATATATGAAATTAAGAAATACAACTTTAAAAATAATACTCTCAGTATTTATTTTTAGTGTAGCGCTTTGTCAACAGGTGTATGCTGAGACAAGTACAACAACAAATAGTACAACCACTGCAACAAGTACTGAAGAAATAAGTGAAAAAAATAAAAGAAACCAAGTTCTAACAGTCATTTCTCCAAATGGAGGAGAACAATACACACAAGGCGATAAGATTATGTATAAGTGGAGCAAAGGGAAAATTTCAAAGAAATTAGAAGCAACGCTTATCAACACAGAAGGGGAGGTAGTATATACAAAAAAACTTCCAAATGGATGGGGAGTAAATAAAAAAATGATAAGTAAAAAAGAGACTCGCAAGATTGAGGCAGGAGAATACATTCTTTCTATCTGTGATGTTTCGAAAACGTCTACATCTACGTCTGTATGCGATAAAAGTGATGGATCATTCACTCTCCTAGAATTCGGAGTGTCATCAACTACTGCTACTAGTACAGCGACAACAACTAAGAATTATAAAGAATCAAAAAATCACAAGACAAAAGAAATTTGTCAGATCACTAAGACAAAGAGTATTGATGGAGTGGAAGTAGTTACTACTAAGGATGTAAAGTGTAATTCAAAAGAATTTAGAAAAACATCTAAGAAAAACAAGAAAATGATCACGACCCCTGTGATTGAAGCTGTTTCAACAAAAACAGGAGAGGATACGGAATAATGAGATGTTATTGATGTGTGGAGTTAAATAAAAAACGCTTGCAACCTTGGTTGCGAGCGTTTTTCTTCAGTATTCCAAATCTGATACCGTATTTTGCCCAAAATGCCATCTGTATAGATATGTTCAAATAAAACAGTGATATGTAGCAAAAAACGGAAAGTAATCGGCCTTGAATCTCATAACTTGCCAATAAGGAATGTCGATTTTTGGATAAAAGAGTTTGAAAAAGAAATATTGTACAGAAGGTACCGCTTTATTTCTTGACTTAAAACTCAAATCTGATACTATCTCATGAAGCCTAATAACTTCTGGGCTTTTCATTTTCTCAACTTATTATGACACGATCAATCAAAAAAGGACCATATACTGATGAAAAACTTCTCAAAAAAGTAGAGGGTAAAAAACCCCTCGAAGCGGGAATCATCAAGACGTGGGCGCGAGCAGCGCAAATCTCACCAGAAATGGTAGGGTTTACCTTTGGTGTACATAATGGTAAAGCACATACGCCAGTACTCGTAACAGAAGAAATGGTAGGACACCGACTGGGTGAGTTTTCTCCAACCAAAAAATTCGTACGACACGGAGGTAAGATGCAAAAAGAACTTGATCAAGCCAAAAAACAAGCTGAAATCTCAGCTGCAAAAGCAGCTAAGGCGTCGCCAGCAGCATCTACTAAAGCACCTGCTAAAAAATAATATTTCAATATGGCAACAGCATTTCTCAAAAACTATAAACAATCTCCACGAAAAGTACGCCTAGTCGCGGACACTGTTCGAGGCAAGAAGATCAAAGAAGCTCAAACTGTTTTGGATTTTATGCCAAAACGAGCCGCACTTCCACTCAAAAAGTTGCTTGAAAGTGCAATTGCAAATGCAAAAGTAAACGGAGAACCTCTCGATACTCTTGTTGTAAAAGAGATCTCTGTTCAAAAGGGGATCGTTGCACACCGATGGATGCCAAAATGGCGAGGTATGGCTCATGCAATCAAAAAACGATCAAGTCATGTCAAGATTGTTCTTGGAGAAGGCAAACCTTCAAAAAAAGAAATTTACAAAGCTAACCAAGCTGCAAAAGCCGAAGTTGTACCTGTAAAAGTTAAAAAAACTATAACTAAGAAATCAGAATAACACCATGTCACATACAGTACACCCATATGCACATAGATTAGGTATTTTACGAGACTGGAAGTCCAGATGGTTCGGTGTGGATCGAAAATATCGAGAATTCTTGAAAGGAGATGTACTTATCAGGCAATATCTAGAAAAGAAATTACTCGATTTCTTTGTGGCTGATGTTGAAATTGAAAGATCAAAAAACGTGATCCGAATTATTATCAAAACTTCACGACCAGGTATGATTATTGGTCGAAACGGAGAAGGGATGGACAAACTCCGAAAGGAACTCAAATCTTTCATGATCAAAAGCAAAATCTATGACAAGGATATCGAAGCCAAAATCGAAGTAGAAGAAATCCGATCTCCAGAAAGTAATGCAAAACTTGTAGGACTTATGGTTCGAGATGCACTTCAAAAAAGAATGCCATTTAGACGGGTACTCAAACAAACTATTGAAAAAGTTATGGCTAACCGGGATGTACGAGGAGTACGAATCCGAATTGGTGGTCGTCTAAACGGTGCTGATATGGCTCGAACAGAAGAACTTAAGAAAGGACAAATTCCACTACAGACTTTCCGGGCTGATATTGATTTTGCACGAGTGCGAGCAACTATTCCACAAGGAGATCTAGGTATCAAAGTGTGGATTTACCGAGGTGAAGTATTTAATAAATAAAGGCGTATGTTAATCCCAAAGAAAGTAAAACATAGAAAATGGCAAACTCGTAGAATTCACCCAGAAAAAATGGTGAAGTCTAAGGAGAAAGGTGCTACTGTATCTTTCGGTGCATTTGGACTAAAAGCTACAAGTTACAATCGAATTGCTTCAAACCAACTCGAAGCTGGACGACGAGCAATGTCAAGGCACCTTGGAAAAACTGGCCGAATTTGGATTCGAGTTTTCCCTGATCGACCTGTGACCAAAAAACCTGCTGAAGTAAAGATGGGTAAAGGAAAAGGAGACCCACAACACTTCGTATGTGAAGTATTTCCTGGACGAATCATCTTTGAAGTAGACGGGGTAACAGAAGAAGTGGCTCGAGAAGCTCTTCGAAAAGCAGGTACAAAACTTCCTGTCAAAGTAAAAATAGTTGCGCGAGATTAATTTTTGTGTAAAGTAGTAACACCAACACCAATATGAGTAAAGAAATCCAACAAATGAATCCAGAAGACCTCAACAAAGCTCTTATAGAAAAAAGAGAGAAACTTTTGAATACTCGATTTTCACTTTCTGGAAGTCGATCACGCAAAAATACCGAATCACGAACTCTTAAGAGAGAAATTGCTCAAATCCTCACTCAACTCAACCCAATAAAATAAGTATGAAAACAACAACAGAACAAACAAACACATCAACAGGAAAGGTACTCAAAGGAGTAGTGACTTCTGACAAGATGCAAGACACAATCGTAGTACAAGTCACTCGATATTTTAAGCATGAAAAATACCAAAAGTTCATCAAGCAACACAAGAAGTATAAAGCGCATGACAAAGGCAATACTTGTAAAATTGGTGACACTGTGAGTATTCAAGAAACACGACCTATTTCAAAGGATAAACACTTTATTGTGCTCAAATAACATTTAACATTATGATTCAAGCACAAACAATAGTTTCAATAACAGATAACTGCGGAGCCAAAATTGGACGAGTTTTCAAAATACTTGGAGGTTCAAAACGAAGATATGCTCAAATTGGAGATAAGGTAGTACTTGCTGTACAAAAAGCAGAACCTCGAAAAGCTGTAAAGCGAAAAGATGTACTTCACGGAATTGTTGTTCGACAAAAACGAGCGTTCAAGCGAAAGGATGGTTCTTATATTCGTTTTGATGAAAACGCTGTGGTGATCATCGATAAGACAAAAGGTGAGCCTATCGCAAACCGAATCTTCGGACCAGTTCCTCGAGAATTATCAGAAATGGGTTATCAGAAAATCTCCTCAATGGCGCCCGAGGTAATTTAACTTGTTAAATTCCTCTATATAATAGAAAATATCATGAAAATCAAAAAAGGAGATAAAGTAATAGTGCTCGCTGGAAAAGACAAAGGTAAAACTGGGGAAGTTCTTCGATCTATTCCAAAAGTTGGAAAGGTTGTAATCAGTGGAGTTAATATTGCAAAAAAGCACACACGAAACAAATTTAATACAGATAAAAAAGGAGAAATCATAGACAAAACTATGCCAATAGATGTTTCAAATGTCGCTCTTATCGACTCAAAGACTAACAAAGCTACTCGAGTAGGATATAAAATTGAGGGTGACAAAAAAGTACGGGTTACAAAAAAATCTGGACAGACAATTAAATAACAAGACCTATATGGAATCAGTAAAAACAAAACAAAAAAATACATTCAAGACTCTTAAAGAAACTTTTGGATACACAAATGTCATGCAAGCACCTAAGCTTGTTAAGGTTATTGTAAATACAGGAGTAGGTAAGACAAAAGGAGACAAAAAAAAGATGGAACTCATCATAAACCGAATGGCCAAGATTACAGGTCAAAAACCAGCAGAACGACTAGCTAAAAAATCAATCGCATCATTCAAAGTACGAGAAGGACAACTTTCCGGTTATCAGATCACACTTCGAGGACCAAAGATGAATGACTTTGTTGATCGACTTATCAATATCGCACTTCCACGAACACGAGACTTTCGAGGAATCAAAAAAGAAGCCGTAGATGCAGTGGGGAACTATTCTCTTGGTATCAAAGAACACACTATTTTTCCAGAAACTTCAGACGAAGATATCAAAGATGTATTCGGACTTTCAATTACATTTGTTACAACTGCAAAATCAGTAAAAGAATGTACTGCGTTTCTTGAATACCTAGGATTTCCTTTTAAAAAATAATCTAATTTTAGAAAAAAGAAAAGCCCGCGAAAGCGGGTTTTTGTTTGTCTGAATTTTATATCTGATGTTTGGATTCCACGAGAGCAAAAATTTCTTTCCGTACCCCATTTATTTTTTTGGTACCCGTCTCTTTCCCATCTTTATTGATAGTATAAATAAAGATGGGAATTCTTGTTGCGTTGGAAAATTTTGGAGGTGAGTATCCAAGGCTTCAATAGTTGAAAGAAGAACGTCTTGTCCATCAGATAGAACTTTGAGTGCGTAAGTTGTCATATCAGTTCGGTACGTTGTTTTACCTAATCTACCATTACTGTATATAAAAACAACCTTCCATTACCGAATTGGCAAGGAAGGTTGTAGGGAGGCTATTTGCCATCTTGTGCGAGATCTTCAAGTGGATACTGACTAGCACGAATCCAATTAGGAGGTTCACTGTCATGGATCCTTATTGATTCTCCTGAAGAATGCTCGGATTCCAAATTTGGTTTTGAGATTTGAGACCGTGATTGACTTGGCTCTACCGGGGGTATTGATCCATCGTGCATGTTTGTATAGGGCTGTTCTAAGTACAAATACTGACATTTTGAATGAAATAAGTCAAATCAAAGAGTTGTGGACGAAGATTTATATTTTCTTTATATTTGAGCATATATTTCAGTTGACAATCAATGTTCGTCTTGCTACTATAGCAAAACCCTTTAAGGGCCTTTTGTTTTAACAAACCTCTATGGCAAAAACTTCAGTAATCGCAAGATCTCAAAAAACACCTAAATTCTCTTCACGAGTAGTTCGACGATGTTTTAAATGTGGTCGAAAACGAGGGTACATGCGAGACTTCGATATGTGTCGAATTTGCTTCCGAGAACTTGCAAACGAAGGTCAGATTCCAGGTATTAAAAAATCATCATGGTAGGCGACACTATTTCAAACCTCATAATTTCATTGAAGAACGCTCAGAAAGCCAAGCACACTGAAGTTACTTTTTCATACACAAACATGAAACTGGCTATTCTCGAAGTTCTCAAAAAAGAAGGTTTTATTGCGAATGTTGAAAAAACAGGCAAAGACCTCAAAAAGAAACTTATTGCAACTCTCAAGTACGAAGACGGGACTCCTGCTATTACAGACGTTAAGCGAAAATCAAAACAATCAAAGCGAATGTATGTTGGGTACAAGGATCTTAAGACAGTACGAAACGGATACGGTATCACTGTACTCTCAACTCCTCAAGGTGTAATGTCAAACAAACAGGCTGCAAAGCTCAAGATCGGTGGAGAGACTTTATTCACAATGTGGTAATTATATTTTTATGTCACGAATCGGAAAAAAACCAATTGAAATCCCTGCAAAAACTGAAGTATCTCTTTCAGGAAACATTCTTACAGTAAAAGGGCCACTCGGAGAACTTACTCGAGTAGTACGAACTGATGCTGTAGATGTTGCTATTGAGGAACACACAGTCACACTTACTCCTAAAAATGATAATCTCCAAACAAAAGCTCTCTGGGGGACATTCGGTTCACATATCAAGAATATGATACAGGGAGTGAATCAGGAGTATGTTATCAAACTTTTAGTTGAAGGGGTTGGGTTCAAGAGTGAATTGCAAGGCTCTACTCTGGTCATGAATCTTGGATTTTCTCATCAGGTTAAATTCGAACTTCCAAAAGGAATCACATGTAAAGTTGAAAAAGGAGAAATCACCATCTCTGGAATCGACAAAGAAGTAGTCGGTCAATTCGCAGCAGTTGTTCGATCAAAGAAAAAACCAGAACCATATAAAGGTAAAGGGATTCGATATTCTGACGAAGTGGTTCGGCGAAAAGAAGGCAAGAAGTCCGTATAATCTTAAATGTATATAATATGATCTCAAGAGAACAAAAAAGAAAAAGACGACACAATCGAGTGCGAGCAAAAGTTGCAGGTACTACTGAGCGACCACGACTTTCTGTTTTTAAATCAAACAAGGATGTATACGTACAACTCATTGATGATACAAAGGGGCTTACACTCGTTTCATCAAACTCACTTAAAATCAACGACAAAACCATGCTTGAAAAAGCAAAAGTTATCGGTCTTGATATTGCAAAGCTTGCACAAACAAAAAGTATTTCAAAGGTCGTATTCGACCGGTCAGGATACCAGTATATTGGAGCAATCAAAACATTAGCAGACTCAGCTCGAGAAGGCGGATTAGAATTTTAATAAAAGACATATGACTGATTTACAAACAACAACACAAACTCCAATAACTCCAAGCGCAACACAAGCGACGGATGATCGTGGACCTCGAACTCCGTTTAGAAAGAACAAAAGACGAATGCCAAAACGACGAGAACGAGTACGTTCAGAGTTTGAACAAAAAATCATTTCTATTCGACGTGTAACTCGAGTTTCAAAAGGAGGACGACGATTTACTTTCAGTGTTGCTATTGTAATCGGTGATAAAAAAGGACGAGTAGGAGTAGGTACAGGAAAAGCAGGGGACACTTCACTAGCTATCGACAAGGCTGCACGAATTGCAAAAAAGAATGCAATCAAGATCAATACTACATCTGACATGTCTATTCCTCATGAAATACAATCTAAGTACTGTAGTGGAATTGTTAAAATGATGCCTGCGAAAGGACGAGGAATCATTGCGGGATCTGCTGTTCGAGATATTATTATCTTGGCAGGACTAAAGGATATCAATGCAAAGATTCTTTCTGGATCAAAGAACAAACTGAATATTGCTCAAGCAACAATCAAAGCACTTGGAACTCTCAAAAAAGCTCGAGCAGCCAAAGGAGCGTTAGAAGCAAAATTAACAGCAACTAAATAGGCTTATGCAAAGACACGAACTACAACCAAAAACAAAACGAAAGAAAAAACAGCTCATTGGACGAGGTGATAAGACTGCTGGTCGAGGAACAAAAGGACAAAAAGCTCGGGCGGGTGCCAAGATTCGACCTGAAGTTCGGGACTTCATTAAGACTCTCCCAAAGCTTCGAGGACGTGGTGTGAATATTAACAAGAGTATTCAGACAAAACCTACTCCAGTTGCGCTTGGTTCTGTTTCCGGAGCTTACAAGGCTAATGAAATTGTTTCTCCAACAACTCTTTACAAAAAAGGGCTTGTATCCAAAGTCTCAGGGCAACTTCCTGTTGTTAAGATTCTTGGAACAGGAGAACTCGACAAAGTACTTATTTTTATTGACTGTCTCACTTCAAAATCAGTAAAAGAAACAATTGAAAAGAAAGGTGGTAAGATAAAATAATATGATAAATAGCTTCTTTACGAAATTAAAATTAATTTTTCAAGACCCTATCTTGAAAAGAAGGATTCTTTTTGTACTAGGAGCGCTTATTGTCGTTCGAATACTCGCTTCAATTCCAATCCCTGGAGTTGATTCTCTTGCATTACAGCAGTTTTTTGCAAACAACCAATTCTTTAATCTTTTGAATATTTTCTCAGGAGGTGGACTTAGTGCACTTTCTATTATCATGCTTGGAGTAGGTCCGTACATTACTGCTTCTATCATTATGCAACTTTCGACTATTGTTTCCCCAAAACTCAAAGAGGCATTCCACGAAAGTGGAGAGAGTGGACGGAAAAAATTTGCAATGTACTCACGACTGATTACGCTTCCTCTTGCCACTATTCAAGCGTTTGGATTCCTTGTGCTTCTCCAACAACAAGGTGCAATTCGAGCCTTTTCTCCATTTGAGCTTGCTACAAACATTGTCGTAGTTACTGCAGGTACAATACTTCTTATGTGGATTGGTGAACTTATAAGTGAATTTGGAATTGGTAACGGAGTTTCAATCATTATCTTTGTGGGAATTGTATCTAGTTTACCTGGAGCAATATCACAAGTTCTCTTTACCTATTCACCATCACTTATCCCTGCATATCTGATGTTTGTTGTCGTATCGCTTATTACCATTATCGCAGTAGTATTCATGACAGAAGCAGAACGACCAATCCCAATTACCCATACCAAACAAGTTCGATCTGGAGGGGGAGTATCAGGAGGTTCAACATATCTTCCACTTCGACTCAATCAAGCCGGAGTAATTCCTGTGATCTTTGCTTTGTCTATTTTGACACTGCCACAACTCATTGGAACTCTCGCATCGACTGTGAAGGTTGTATGGATTCAGAATTGGAGTGCACAAGTTCTTGCGTGGTCTTCCAATCAGCTCTATTACGGAATTGCATATTTCTTACTCGTTGTACTGTTCACTTATTTTTATACAGCAGTTACATTCGATCCCGAAGCAACATCACACAACCTACAGCGATCAGGAGCATTCATCCCTGGTGTTCGACCAGGTGAAATGACAGAACGCTACATCTCTTCAGTATTGACTCGGATTACACTCGTAGGAGCACTCTTTCTTGGTCTTATAGCTGTTCTCCCAATGATCGTACAATCATTTTCTGGAATCACTGCGCTTAGTATCGGAGGTACTTCACTTCTTATCGTTGTGTCAGTAGTTATCGACCTTATCAAAAAATTGGACGGTCAGATTTCACTCCGAGAATATTAAGTTGTAGAAAAAAGACACCATGCTGTATGAATTACTGCATGGTGTCTTTTTTCATATCCCCTAATTGATACATAGTCATCAAATTAAAAGTAGTTTTCTCAATGTCTTTAAAAATTATCTTTATAAAAACAACCCCTCAGTTTTCTCGATTGCTCGGTACTAACTGAAGGGAGGGAACATCTGGGGTTAATGTGCCCAGATTCACTATCAGGTTTTGGGTTCATTGTAGGTCTTTGTCATTAGGGATACTACTCCACCAAGGCAAGCAAGGAAACCACAGACACTAATCATTACAATGAACAGATACCCGAATATGTTGAGTATGTTATGTACTAATTCCATATGACCTCCTTTATCTAAACATAACACATATCAATTTTTTTTAAAGAAAAGTCCTACTGGAAATAAAGCTCATATATAGTACTATTACAGATATGCAAGAATACACCATAATTTTTATAGGAAAATCAGGATCAGGGAAAGGGACTCAGATTAAGAAGCTTCATGAGCTCCTAGCAGCCCAAGGAGAGACTTCGATTGAACAACTTGAATCAGGCCAAAATCTCCGGGATTTTATCAATTCAGACACATATACGAGCAAATTAGCCAAATCTAATAACTTGCAAGGCAAACTCCAGCCCGCATTCTTGGCAGTATGGGCATGGGTAAACAAAATGCTTGAGACATTCACTGGGCAAAAAATATTGTTTGTGGATGGTGCACCTCGTAAACTCAATGAGGCATATATCTTGGACGAAATGTTTGATTTCTATAATCGTCATAACAGATATGTCATCCATATCAATATTACTGATGAATGGGCAAAAGATCGGGTTAAGGAACGAGGTAGAGGAGACGATCTCAAAGATGATAGTGTCGAGAGACGACTCGAATGGTTCCAAGAAAATTCTCCGGAGATCCTTTCATTTTTTGAAAAAACAGGCAAATACAAAGTTCTCACTATTCATGGTGAGCAAGATGCTGAAGGTGTACACAAGGATATTGTGTCTGCATTACAAATATGATTCGTCTCAAAAAACCAAACGAAATAGATCTTCTTCGTGAAGGTGGAAAAATTCTCGCTGATATTATGCGTGCCTCCAAAAAATTCGCAATAATTGGAGGCAATTCAAAAGATGTTGATGACTTTTTTTATGCAGAAATTATAAAAGCAGGCTGTACGCCCGCTTTTCTTAATTATCGACCACATGGTGCTAAGAGAGGATTTCCTGCAACAATCTGCGTATCTATAAATCATGAAATCGTACATGGAATTCCAAACGAAAATCCAAAGATTTTTAAAGATGGCGACATTGTCACTTTTGATGCAGGACTTATTTATAAAGAAATGTATCTCGATCATGCATGGACTTTTCCTGTTGGAGAAATTAGTAAGGAAGCAAAAATTCTCCTTCGTGCAACAGAAGAGGCACTTAATATTGGAATCAAACAAGCGAAGATTGGAAGACAAATTGGAGACATCTCACATGTGATTGAAGAACGTGCCTACAAAGATAATTTGTTCGTTGTAGATGGTCTCGCTGGGCACGGTGTGGGATATGCAATCCATGAAGATCCGTATGTACCTAATGTTGGAGATCCTCGAACAGGCGAAAAAATTGAAGAAGGGCTTGTGATTGCAATTGAGCCTATGTTTGCATTAGGGGCATCAGAAATCATTTTAGAAAAAGACGGACACACATATTCCACAGAAGATAGAAGTCTGTCTGCTCAATTTGAACACACAATTGCAGTCACTAAGAACGGTCCTATTATTCTAACTAAATAACATATGAAACACATTCAAGAAAAAAGTTTAGTTATCATTAAGCCTGATGGTGTTCAGCGAAGTTTGATTGGAGAAGTCATTGGACGAATAGAGCGAGTTGGATTCAAACTTATTGCACTCAAATTCGAGATCCCTACAAAAGAAAAAGTAGCTGAGCATTATACTATCGACCCTCACTGGGTTGTGAAGACTGGAGAAAAAGCTTTGCTCGCAGATGAAAAAAGAGGGGAGGATGTCTCTGGAGTTGATCCACTTATTCACGGTGGAGTAATTTTACATAAACTGCAAAACTACATTACTTCAGGACCAGTTGTGGTGATGGTGTGGCAAGGTGCACATGTTGTCGAAGTTGTACGTAAGTTAGTCGGAGGTACTGAGCCAAAGACGAGTGATGTTGGAACAATCAGGGGGGATTTTGTACATGACTCGTATGAGATTTCAAATATTGAGAATCGAAGTGTGAAGAATGTTCTACATGCTTCAAGTAGTGTTGAAGACGCAGAAAAAGAAATCAATGTGTGGTTCAAGCCAGAGGAACTCGTGAACTATCGCTTGATTGCAGAAGAGATTTTGTATGATGTGAATGTGGATGGAGTTGAGGAGTAATTGGGGTCAGGCTCCAAAAAAACAAAGATGATCTAACTGTAAATAGCCAAGCATGTTTTTTGGAGCCTGACCCCAATATGTTATACTGCTATTGTGAATCGGATGTTTCTAGATATGTATTGTAGGGTTGACTTATATCGGTGCGTACTGGGGTATGTATCCTGCGGTTACCCACCTAGAATTGTGCTAGGGTACATACCGATTCACATTTTAAAAACCACAGAATGCCTGTGGTTTTTTAAATGGAGGCTTGGTATACTTTATTCATGAAAAAACATTCAGTACTGGTCCATATTGGTTTGTTCTCGATTCTTTTTGCACTCTTCCATATCTTTGCTTTGAATTTTTCACTCTACTGGACTACTGATTGGGCAGATTTGATCATGCATACATTTGGCGGAATCATCGGATCTCTGCTTGTTATCTATGTGCTCCAAAAAATAGGAATCCAAGGAAGGACAATGCCACGCCGGATTCTTATATTTTTGTTTGTATGCGTGTCAGTGATTGCAGTTGGTGCAATTTGGGAACTGTGGGAAATATTCGTAGGCTTCACTGATCCGTTCACTGATGTCACGGATACCATTGTGGATCTCATTATGGACACGGTTGGAGCATGCATCGGTCTTTTATATTATGGAAAAAAATTCAAACCACAAACAGAATAGTTCCCAAAAGAATTTTACAGTTGGATTCTATGGAGGAGTAGGTGATGTTACTGGTGCTAACTTTTTATTACAAGTCAAAGAAACAAAAATTCTTATCGACTGCGGACTTATCCAAGGAGTTCCTCGAGACATTGACCCTAATGCAAAACCATTTGGATATGTCCCTAGTGAAATAGATTTTCTTTTTATTACGCACGCTCACATGGATCATATTGGTCGGATCGGCAAATTAGTCAAAGAAGGTTTTACCGGAAAAATTTATTCTACCAAAGCAACTTTTGATTTGACTCGACTCATGCTCGAGGATGCGCTTTCAATTAATGAGATGTATGCCCAGCGCAAACATATCAAGCCGATGTTCAGTGCAAAAGATCTCCAAGCCGCGTATGATTCATGGAATATAATTGAGTATACAGAACACATAAAGTTGAACGAACATGTTGAGGTCACTCCACATAACACAGGACATATCCTTGGATCATGTGCATATGTATTTACGAATCTAGAGACCAAAGAACGAATTACATTTACAGGAGACCTAGGTAATTCACCCAATCCTTTACTCAAAGATGCAGACACAGATTTTGATACCGAATACATGGTTATGGAAAGCGTGTATGGTGACAGGGAACATGAAGAAAAAGAAAATCGAAAACAGACACTCAAACATATTATTTCAAAAGTAGTATCAAGGGGTGGAGTGATTCTCATGCCTGTATTCTCTCTCGAAAAAACACAGATGCTTCTCACTGAACTTAACGAACTTGTCGAACAAGATTTGATTCCCGACGTTCCAATTTTTGTAGATTCACCACTTGCAATTAGATTGACCGAAGTATACAAAGAGAATACTCAATTTTTTAATGAAACAATTCAGAATCAGATATCATCAGGCGATGATGTCTTCAGTTTTCCAAAATTAAAATTCACATACCACCGATCTGAGTCAGAACAAATTGATAGAGTTACTGGTCCTAAAATTATTATCTCTGCATCTGGTATTAGTGAGGGTGGGCGAATTACTGCACATGAAAAAAGATATTTACCAAACAAACACAATGCACTCGTGTTGATTGGTCATCAGATTCTCGGTTCGCTTGGACGACGAATCTTGGAAGGTCAAAAGGAAGTATTCATTGATGGGAGCGATGTTCCTGTGAATGCAGAAATAATTCAAGTGAGTGGGTATTCTTCTCATGCTGACTCTACTGGACTTATGGAATACGTCGAAGCAGTTGGAAAAAATTTGAAAAAAGTTTTTGTATGTATGGGTGAACCTAAATCATCATTTTTTCTTTCACAGAGAATCAAAGATAGTCTCGATATAGATGCGAGTGTTCCTGATGAAGGGGATGTTGTAGAAATATAAAAAAGAATCCGCCGCGTCACAAAAAGTGAGACGGCGGATGGTGAGAGTCTCAAGGACCCTTTTGAAGTGAGTTCCGTAGCTGTGTCATAAGTGGCACCGATGAGGAACTTTCTTTTTCATGCAGGATTGCGTGGGTAGCAATCACAATAATGATGGTTGCAAAGATCGGAAGTTTCATCATATATATTATAGCATATATATTGTAATTGTCAATACGTACGTACGGTATTAAAGAAACCCGCTCGCACTGTGAGAGTGGGGCGGGTTGAAAGGATTATCGTCCATGATTGTGAATCTCCTGAAGTCGTTCTACAAATTGCCCCAGTGGAGTTATTTGCTCAGTTTTGGTTTCAGCGAGTTTTTGGTGAACGTATACGAATATCATATACGTAAGTAAGAGTGGAACTTTGATCATATTAGTGGAAGTAATATCTCTGGTCGTACAAAGAGTGGTGGAAGTTCGTCGTCATCCAGAACTTCTTCAAAGTCAGGGTTATCCCATTCCTGAAAATTATCGAGTGCTGGATCATAAGAATCATCACGATCCTTGGTTGCAAAGTGATGAGTTGTGACCTGGAGTAGGATTGAAAGTGCGAATGGTCGCAGTAGTAGGGATATCATAGTGGTGTGTGTTCAGGTTGCAAACACTATCTTCCTCAAGAGAAGGGCAGTGTATGGAATCCGAGTGTGTGAA
>JAYSRX010000008.1:0-6433 GCA_043720795.1 Minisyncoccota bacterium
CGAAGAATGAATCAGATTTGAATCCAAACATGTTTGCAACAATATTACTCGGGAAAGTTTTGGTTGCAATTGTAAAGTCTCGTACATTGGTATTGTAGAATCTTCGTGCTGCTTGAATTTTGTTTTCAGTATCTGTAAGTTCTCGTTGGAGTTCAAGGAAGTTCTGATTAGCCTTAAGGTCTGGATACGCTTCAGACACAGCAAACAAACTCTTAAGAGTTCCTGAAAGCATGTTTTGTGCATCGGCTTCTTCTTTTAGTCCATTTGCATTCATTGCCATGTTGCGTGCTTCTGTAACTTTTTGCAAAGTTGATTGTTCAAAATTCGCATATCCTTTTACCGTTTCGATAAGATTCGGAATAAGGTCATATCGTCTTTTAAACTGAACTTCAATATCTGAAGACGCTTCTGCTACTCGAGTTCGAAGAGTAATGAATCGGTTATAGAGTGCAATCACGGCTATAATAACTACAGCGAAAGCAATGACTATCGCTCCAATTGTGATAAATGTTACTGACATACGTATATATTAATGTTATTGGTTAAAAAGATATTATAGCATTGTTCGTCATTCCCGTGTAGACGGGAATCCCGTCCGTATTAGAATAATTATTATTTGATTTATGTAATGAAGAGTTAGTACTGTTCTCTGAGAGTAATTATGTAACGACTGTGATCCTGGATTCCCGCCTTCGCGGGAATGACATGCTAATTTACTTTCTTTGATCCGAGATAGATTTCTACAGTCTTTACATTCGGATAACTTTTTGCAGTGAGAGTAAGCTGTGCAATTGCGAGTTGTGTATCACATGAATCTTTTTGAGTTTCGTGGAATTTTCCTCCAAGATAAATCTTGGCTACACCGTTTGTGATTACAACATCTTTGAATGTAAGGTCAGGATGGTATGTAGGGATAATGTTTCCAGGTAGAAAGTCTCCAAATATTTTGTTACCAAAGAGTGCTTGGAAACTGTTTGTAAGAACAGCAGGACCTGGGACGTATGCAGTTACCATATATACGTTTCCACAAACTCCTTCAATGATGTTCTTCACATCATATTCATTCTCTTCGATAATAAGAGCGATTTCAACTTCTTGTTTTTGTGCGTCATATGACACAAAAGGCTGAGTGTATGCTGAACCAGTAGTGCCAACATATCCAGTTGATGAATTAGTATTTGATACAGTTCCTGCGTAATTGTCTATGGGATTTTCTTTTACAAACACGTTGTCAGAAGCTTTGTCGATAAACTTGTCAGTCTTAGAATCCTTCTCGTCTACGATTTCAATATCTTTTTTCAAAGAAAATCGGTTCTTGTTTGGCTTTCCTACTAGACCTACGAATACACCTATCAAAATAACGATTACTAATGCTCCAATAATTGCTGTGGTGATCCACCCTTGAGTGGTCATATCATCCACATATTCTTTAATTCTTTTCATATTTGGTATATTGCACCTTTTGTTTGGAAATGCAAGCATTGGAGCATCTTGTCAATTAGAGAGAAATAAAATTGACTTTTATAAAAAATCATGTTTTAGTAAAACAAATCCCACCCCATTCTGTCATGTACCTCACTGATGAAGACAAAGACCATCTCCGTTATTCAAAATTTCTTTTATACAGATATTCCTGCATGAGATACTTTCCATTTCTTTTGGCAAGAAAAAGTGCTTTTGGAACTCTTCTGATACTACGTCGATTGGATAAGCGTTACTTCAAAAAAAGACTGGAGATCGCAAGAGAAGATTCTCAGGTTGTTCCCTTCAAACCACAGCGTCTTCGACGTTTTTATTTCCAAGAATTTGAAGACTTCATGAAATTTCAACAAAGACAACCTCTCGGAACCAAATTGTCTGCGTTTTCAAATTCAATCAAGGAGAAGTATCCAAGACTTCTGAAATAGATTCAAAACATCCAACACACCGTAAGTCCAACCAGGCCTGCGGTTTTTTATTTATTCTGCATGTCCGTGATCATCCTTTTTTTCAGGAATATCTGCAATGGCCACTTCAGTAGTAAGGAGTATTGCAGCTGCGCTAATCGCATTCGCCACACCTCCTCGAGTAACTTTGGTTGGATCAATAATCCCAGCAGTGGTCATATCGGCAACAATCTCGTCTGTCTGTGCATCGTATCCTGATCGAATTCCTCCTTCAATAACTTTTTGTATAAGTGCATCTATATGTTCTTTACCTGCATTGGAAGCAATCTGTCTGAATGGAGCATTGAGTGCATAGGCGACAATCTCGTATCCAAGTTTGTCTTCTTTATTCATTTTGCTCCCCTGTTTTTTTATTTTTTCTTGAAGAAAAGCTGCAGCTTTTACGAGAGTACTTCCGCCTCCTGCAACAATTCCCTCTTCGATTGCAGACTTGGTAGCGTTCACCGCATCTTCGATTTTGAGTTTGAGATAATTCATTTCTGTTTCGGTTGCAGCGCCAACTTTGATCACTGCGATTCCTCCCGAAAGTTTTGCGATTCTCTCAAGTAATTTTTCTTTTTCGTATTGTGCTTCAGTATTCTTGATCTGTGACTTGATTTCTTTGATTCGAGTATCGAGATCACTCTTCTTGCCCTTACCTCCGATAATAATAGTTGAATCTTTTTTTGAAATAATTTTGTGGGCCTTACCAAGCATAGCCAAAGTTACTTTGTCCAAAGTAATTCCCATATCATCACTGATAATTGTCGCACCGGTTGTAATTGCAATATCTTTCAATTCTTCTTTTTTTCGATCACCAAAACCCGGAGCCTTTATCGCAAGCACACTAAATACACTCCTCATCTTATTTACAATAAACGTCGTAAGCGCATCTCCAGTAACATCATCTGCAATTAATACTAATTCTTTTTTACCTGATTGTGCAAGAGTTTCGATAAGTGGTAGTAATTCTTTTATTGTAGAGATCTTTTTATCAGTTATCAAAATAAACGGATCTTTGTACTGAGCTTGCATTCGTTCATTGTCTGTCACCATATAATGAGAAATATATCCCTGATTGAATTCGAGTCCTTGAGTGATCTCACTTGAGGTGCCGAGACTCTGGGATTCTTCGACAGTTATTACTCCGTCATTCCCAATCTTTTCAATTGTGTCAGCAATAATTTTACCAAGTTCAGTAGATTCGGAAGAAATAGTAGCAATGTGAGCAATCTGTTTTTTATCTTTGATTGGGGTTGCGCTTTTTTTGATAAACTCAATCGCATCTGATCCTGCTTTTTCAATTCCAGATTTGATTCCCATACTATTCGCACCCGCAACCGTATGTTTGAACCCTTCATTAATAAGTGCTTGTGCAATGATTACGGATGTCGTTGTTCCATCTCCAGCCATCTCATTTGTTTTGGTTGCAACTTCTTTGATAATTGCCGCACCCATATTCTCAAATCTATTTTCAAGGGAAATTTCTTTTGCAATCGAAACACCATCATTAGTAATTGTTGGTGATCCGAATCCCTTATCAAGAATTACATTGCGACCCCGGGGACCAATTGTAATCTTTACCGCATCAGCAACAGTATTTACTCCTTGTATTAAAAGTTTTTTTGCATCTTTATTAAATAGTACTTGTTTTGCCATGATGTTATTTTATTTTTGCAGAAATTTCTGATTCTCGAACAAGAAAAAATTCTTCTTCATCAAACATAATCAACTCGCCAGAACCAAAAAGTACAATGTCTCCTTTTTGTACAAATAATTCAATCAATTCGCCATTAATTATTTTCCCCTCCCCAACAGCGATAACTTTTCCTTCTTTAATTCCTCTTCGCATATCAACTGAATCAGGCAGAATAATTCCCGTTTTGCTTTTGTTTTCTGATTTAATTTCTTTAATAAGAACCTTGTCTCCGATTGGAGTAAGTGAGCGTTTTACTGGATTAGGTGTTTTGGGCATACATTCAGGGTAGATATTGGTAATAGTTGTATTGTATGTTTTTTGAACAGGCAAAGCAAAATCCCGCGGCGCCTTGGCGCCGCGGGACGGTTGGAAGTTTCAAAGCGTATCTCACTTCATCTCCTTGAGACGATCCATGATAACGAGAAGCATTCCTTTCTGCACTTCGTCATTTATAGAATCGTACCTCGATTGGAGAATCGGCAACCAGAACTCAGGCCTAAGTCTGCGTTCCTGACTTTCCTTATTCAATCTCCAAAATTCCTTTTCACCTTGATGAGGTATGACCCAGCAATGTGTCCATTCGTTTTTGATAATCGGTTCGGGATAATAGAAGTCGAACACTGCCGCGTCTTGGAACTCTTGTGACAGATTTCCCTTCTTGGCAGTTTCTTTGGCTGCAGTACGATCAATGACATCAGTGCCACCTCTCGTTATTACAAACAATCTTCTGGTTTGAATCTCATACGCTAGACCACCATCAGAAAAAAGGTCCGTATCGACCGCTACATACCCCATAATATCAGGGTTAGTAACAACATGCTCATCTTGCGGAAGCCGCAATTTGGTTGATGTTTTTCCACTTTTGGTATTAAGATCGCAATTGAGATCATCCTTGTCGTACTCGGTGGCACGCACAAAAACGGTCTCGACCATATCTGTCTTTGTTTTATTCTTCGCTTCTACTCCTGTGCCTAAAGCAACTAGGAGAGCCATCACGCCAGTAACACTGGCATACCTACATTTCTTCATATTGATGGTTCTACTTGTTGTTTTGAAAAGGCAGTTTGAACTACCTGGAAATATTATACATCTTTTTCAAGAAATGTACATACATAGCCGTATTAAAAAGAAACACCCCGATTGTGAGACAATCAGAGTGTTGAATTGAGACAATCAACCGATTGGAATTATTGATCCATGTCTACGAACAGCTAAAAAATGCTCTCCGTACTCCCATGTCGTATCCCAAAATTGTTCATTCACACCACGGTAATTTGTATTACCTACAAGATATGGTGCTGTTTTAAACGCATCAGGGCGAAAGTTTGTCCCTAGTGCAATAATTATTTTTTTACGCTGTTCTTCTCGCTGACGAGCTCCAAAAGCAAGTGCCTGTTCAAAACTTGCAGGTTCCCAAGGGTTATTGGTGTCGAATTCGCGTATCCGATTAATTACTTGCACAGACGACAAACATTCTTCTGGATACATGAAATACGCAGTTTCAAATTGATGAATTCCCTGACCAGTTATCAATATACCCTCAAGTGTACGAGGAAGCTTTACACAATCATAGCCACCTGCTTCAATCATGACCTGTAACGACAGTCCGTAGTCCACCACAATAGTATTAGAATTTTCTTCAGTAACTAAAAATGGACTAAGATTGAGAATTCTGCGCCACTGTTCTCGATCTGGAACTTTTACAATACGTTCAAACATATCTTCGAAAATTCCACATTTGAGAAGAACTTGAAGTTGTTCATAAGTAAGTCCTTGAGCTTCCATAATCTGAAATAGTTGAATGAGTTGACTCGGAGATACGGTTGATTTACTATCCACGACCTGTGTATTCACAAATGAGGTATCCATAATATTAGTGATTTGAATTTGAATTGTTATCTCTCCAGAGAATGGCAAATTAAAAGTAAAAGAATCTGTTTGAATTAAAACATAACATGGTATATTGTCAATGCATGCGTATATTTTCTACCGACTTAACATATTAGACTTATCTGTGTCAGATCGGCATTAATTCTTCCCTTTTTTACAATATATGCTAGTATTGTTTCTATCACATTTATGCAAACAATATTACCTATAATTCAGATCGTCTTAGCAATAACCCTCATCGCAGGTATATTGATGCAATCAAAGACCAGTGGTCTTAGTGGTGCCTTCGGAGGAGATGACTCAGGGAGTTCATTCCAGACACGACGCGGACTTGAAAAGATTATTTTTCATGTGACCATCGCTATTGCAGTTCTCTTTGCAGCTATCTCATTCATAATTTTTGCAATCTCATAGATCTTGCAATCCTCATAAATTACTAATTACCGTGTCTTTCTTAGACAAAAAATCATTACGTTCTAGATATAGAGAGCTACGAAACATGCTTTCTACTCTTTTCTATGAATTCTCGCTTTTTGAACGAGTGCTTGTTATTGTGGCAGGAATTGCGCTCGTAACGGCATCTTTTTCTGCTGTTGTAAAACTCAATACGCAATTCGCAGTTGAAGTTCCCAAGGATGGAGGAGAGATCAGAGAAGGAATGATCGGAGCACCAAGGTTCATCAATCCCGTCTTAGCAACATCCGACACAGACAGAGATCTTTCTGCCCTTCTGTATTCGGGATTACTTCGCATCAGCAGTGCAGGAGAATTGATACCTGATCTTGCCGAATCATATTCGATTTCAGAAGACGGGCTGACCTACTATTTTAAAATAAAAGAAAACGCAGTCTTTCATGATGGAAAACCTGTAACCACAGAGGATATCATGTATACGATTTCAAAGACTCAAGAACCAGCA
>JAYSRX010000009.1:0-6406 GCA_043720795.1 Minisyncoccota bacterium
TGAAGAATCAAGAGTAAATAATAGATTACCTTTTTTATATGGGTCATGTACAGGCTCAGGATTACCTATTTGGGATTCTGGATAAAAATCAACGTAAGAATCAAAAACTACTGAAAGTTCTGTATCTTTTGGGATAATTTTAACCCTTAATTTATTAGGTTCAAAAGCCTCAAACCCACCCATATTCAGATAAGCAAAATATTCACTATTTTCTTTAAAAATATCAAGTGTGTAGTACATCATAGTTCCAAAATAGGGTTCACCGTAAGGTGCAATAAAAGAGTATGATCCTGTATGGTCTGCGACTTTTGTTGAATTATTTTTATTTTCATTAGAAACAGAACTTGATTGTTCAGATGTAGTTATGGATGTTTGTGTCTTGTTTATAATATTCGTTCCTTCGTTTTTCTGATAAGTAGAATTTGTATAGAAATAAGTTCCTCCCCCAATCACCACTAGTGCAAGCAATAGACCAAGTATGGTCGAAAATCCTTTTTGTGTATTCATGAATAAATAGTATCATTGACA
Source organism: Minisyncoccota bacterium (assembly GCA_043720795.1). GTDB lineage: Bacteria > Patescibacteriota > Minisyncoccia > Phycocordibacterales > JAACPR01 > JAULZV01. The sequence goes on from JAYSRX010000009.1 coordinate 529, forward strand.
ATACCAAGTAACAACGTGTCAGTGTACATAAATTTACAACTCTTCCTTCACTTCAGGTTGCAAAATCGGTTGTGTCTTTAATTTTTTCATACTCAAATGGAAAATTGTAAGCACCTCTTTGTTTCCAATAACAACTAGGAACATAAATCCGCAAATAAGTCCTGCTATTCCTGCAATAAATCCCTGTAATGCAATTCCTACGAATGTATTCAGATCAAATATACTGCTCAAAAAATTCAAAGAGAAGTAAGATATAACTGCAATTATTCCGGCTCCAATCATACTCTGTGAAATACTCATAAAAAAATGTTTTGAAAATATTTTTCTCAATTGACCAATTCCACACAAGAGAATAATGAATTGAATCCATTGTCCAAGTGTGAACGCAATTGGTAAAAGAAGTACAAGACTCGATGGCACAACATCTACTTTGAATAAAGCTTCTATGTACAGTAGAGCATCTGAAGAAATAAGATTTGGAATAAACAAAACCGACATACAAACTATCGTAAAGATGAAAGAGATGGTAGTAGCAAAAAATGGATAGGCTGTTTTCCCCATTGCATAGAATGCTCGTATGAGTACCTGTGATGCACCTTGTGCTACAAGAGAAAGTGTAAATATTGCAAGTGCGGCCGCAACGAGAATTGTTTCATTCCAATCAAAATTACCTGAACCAAGAATTACTCGTACGATCTGTGCACGCAAAACGATAAAACATGCCACTACCGGCAACGACCAAAAAAATACATGTCGCATTGTTCGAGACAACAACTCATAGAATTCATCGAGCCTTTTTTCTTGAAAAAATAAAGAAAGACTCGGAAAAGCAGCAAGAGAATAACTCACTCCAATAATAGCAAGTGGTACGGATTGGAGATTGTATGCCAAATTAAATATTGCAATCGATCCAGTCGCCAATAACCCAGCAAAAAACGTAACGGATACAAGGAGAATCTGATTAGATAACATTGAGAACGTTCTTGGAATAGAGTGTACGACTAATTTTCGGATATCTGCAAAATATATTTTTGCGAATTTTGGAAAATAAAATTGTGTTGTAAAAAGCACAAGACATCCTACATGCAGTACTGCCCCAATCACTACCCCACATACTAATCCGTACAATCCATATACAGGGTACAGAACTACAATTCCTAAAATAATACCTAAGTTATACATTACAGGACTGATAGCATACAGCATGAATTTTTTTTGTGCCTGCGCAAAGCTTGCAAAAAAACCAGATAAAGAAAGGAGGATTGGTTGAAGAAGAAGAATACGAGTCATCGTGATGATTTCATGAGAATTCTGTGTAAATATTTCAGGGACAACTAATTTGAGAAACTGCGGAGTAAGATACCACGCCGCAGCAAACATAATGACAGAGAGACATAAGACAAATGTAAATATCGAATTAAAGTATCTATTGAGTTCTTTGGAATCATTTTGTTTTTCTACAATGAGGGGCACTAATATCGATACTGAAAAGAACGTAACCAGAAGTACAAACAGAATATCAGGAAGTCTGAATGCTGCATAATACATATCAAGTTCTGATCCTGCTCCAAAAGTAGAAGCGAGCAAACGATCACGGATCAAGGCAAACAGCTGGGACATGATTGCAAATGCACCGAGAATATAAGCAGCTTGATGAAGCCCTTGTATTTGAGTTTGTAAAAGTATTCTGATTTGTTTTACCATCTTATTCTTCTGGTTCCTCCTCTATACCCGTTTCAGGGTCTGTGTCATCTAGAGGCAACTCTTCACGTTTCTCAGGAGTATCATCGAGTGGTGGTTGAATTCCCGAGAAAGGTTCCAGACCATTCTTCAAGTTATTGAGGATCAGTTGAACTTCCTGACTTTCTGGAACTTGAGCGTTGAGATTCTCGAATATCTTGATCGCATCTGATGTTCGATTGTTCTTGTAATAACTAAGTCCTAGGAAATATTTTGCATTTGCAAATGCAGGAGAAATTCGAACAGCTTGTTCAAATCTAGCAACAGAATCATTGAATTTTTCTTGATTGTAGTAAAGTAACCCAAGTTGAAACCAAAGGTTTGGATTATGAGGATCAACTTGTACGGCAGTCTGAATACTCTTGACAGCCTCGTCTATTTCCCCTTTTTCAACCTGAATCTGAGAGAGAAGAAATGCTGCCTCTATGTAATTTGACTTGAGTGCAATAGCATTCTTTATTTCTCCAATTGCAGAGTCAAATTCTCGAGATAATGCGTAGATGCGTGCCTTTTCAAGAGCAATGGTCGGATTGTTGGGCGTAATTTGCGCAGTTGCATCAAGAAGCACAAGTGCCTCTGTTTTGGCATCAGTAACACCAAGAGGGATAAGAGACTTGTACACTTTTATAAGTGAAATACGGTTAACATATGATTGAGGATCATAAGCAATTGCTGCTTGTGCATGACCTATAGTTTGTCTAAGAGTTTCTGAAAATTGACTTACTGCTTGTTCTTGACTTATCTCCTTATTTTGAACAATCCGATTTATGTTCATCATACCAATTTCGGTAAGGGTTCGGCTATACACATCCGAATGGTAAACAAATTGTGCCAAATTCACTTTGGATTCGAGAGTCTCCAATTCGCCAGTTCGATTATATTCTACTGTTGCTCGCTCCAATAAGATTCGAGAAACATATTGACTCACTTGAACATATCCAACATATACAAATCCAATCAAAAGAAGAACGAGTGTCAGAATATAGGCAAAAGAAATTCGAGGATTTTGATTAATTTGAATTTCTTTAAATTTAATAAGACCTGCATGTTTGAGGTTGGAAAGGAATAATCCAAGGAAAATAAACATAAGTGCAACAAGTACAACAGAAGGATTGTATACCAACATTACAGTAAGAAAAAACAAGAAACCGAGTACTGAATATGTATATATAAAGTGATCGATTTTCTGTTCAGGCGCAACAAAAAGAAGCTTGAAAGCAAAATAAAGTCCGCAACCTATAAATGCGAGCCACGCAAGAATGCCAAGGATACCTTGTGTTACAGCGATCGAAAGGATATTTGAATATCCAAGTCGAAAATCAGTGTCCCAGAATTGCGTAATATTGCTTCCAATCGGACGATAGAGTAACCATGCAGTATCGAATCGATCAAAACCAACTCCAGCAACTAGATCATGTTGCAGTACTTGTTTAGAAACCTCAAGTGTTGCGGTTACAGATGGACGCACTTCGGTTGTTTGTAATTGAAATACAGAATCAAATATGATTCCCGTTTTCCCTCCAATAAGTAGAAATATAACGGATACCACAAGAATGATAAGGGTCTCGTATGAAACTCGACTCCGTATATCAAAATCGTGCTGAGTAATCGCATTCAAGACAATGTACAAAAGAGAGAATAGAATTGCCATAATCAATACAATCATTGAATTATTTAGGATCATCAAAACCATCCCCGACACAAACCCGATCCATCCGATAATCTTATAGAATTTTGAATGTTTCAAAAATTGGAGCACAAGTACAGAAGAAAGCGCAATGAACAATGCAAAAAATCCAAGATCATACCATCGTCCAACAGTATTGATTGTATTATTTACAAAAAAACCAAGAGTAGGAAAAAATGGTACAACTACCGCAAGAAGATGAATCACTGCAACAGCAACACCAGATACATACAAGACAAGGAAGAGTCTTGTTTTTTCTGCAAGATCATTGAAGAGAGTATATACAGTGAACATCAAGGCAAATAGTGAAATAAGTCCAAAAAATGATGTTGAGGATATCTGTCTCCCAAAAAAAGAAACTGTCATATTGTCTGAAAAAATACTCGAAACAAGTGCCGAGAGTACTACACCCCACAAGGCCATAACAAACGCATTTTTAGTAACAAAGAACGAATCTTGTTTTATCTTGTATAAAATGATACCGAGCATGAACACAACACCGGTAAATAGACACAGGAATGTTTTTAACGGTTCGAGTGAAAGTGAGGCTAGCGGCAGAAACAGGATAGGAAGTACTGCAATTATTGCCAATAATATATTTTGACTGAAGGTCTTGAATTTTAATGTGTGCATGTATATTGCTAAAAACTTATAATGTAGCTATCCGTAAGTATATCAAAACTACATAAAAAACCCATGGAGTTTTCCATGGGTTTTTTATGTATGTGCTCATAAGCCGAATTCTGTCGTCACGAGTGACGGATGATTATTTATCTGGGACTTCAATTACTTGAAACCTCAAGCGACACTTCCCTTTTACGGGACACGGTCTTACATAGGTGTAAGGATTTAGCCGTTTCACCAGTATGTTGCCATACAGCTATCCCTGAGAATAAACCCTGGGATTCTTGATCTTTCGATCAAAGACGTCTCTGCTCGCACCTCTGACAGTTGCCTGCCGATGGGAATTACCCACTACATGTCTGCTTTATTACTAAAGCCTATGTTCGGACTTTCCTCTGTATATGTTTCAACACAGCAATCATCGAGCGTGTATATTATACAATGATTTTAATATAAATCAATCTTATCTCCTATTTTCAATCCTTCCTTTTTCACAAAACCAGTCGGAACTTCCAGAACAAAAAGACTTGCAGTTGGTGGGAGAAAAGTAGTGGGATAGGATTCTGGTCGAGCATCTTCCACAACATATATAATTTCTCCGTACTTATTGAACCAGATGATATCGATTGCGAATTTCATATCCTTCATCCAAAAACCATATTTATCTGGTTCATCAAAAACAAACAGCATTCCTGATTTTTCAGAAAGTTGTTCTTTTCCTGACAATCCTTGGGTTCTCTCCTCTTGAGTATCTGCAACTTCCACAAGAAGTGAAGTTCCTCCGATTACGATATTCTTTTTATTTGAAAGTATTTTTTCCTCAATAAAAGTTTGTGTTTTTTCAAAAGTAGGACGAATTTGATAGTAGAGTGGAACTGCCCAAATCGTACACATAATATATATACCAGTACAGAGAATTACTTTTGATCTTTTCTTAATGGTACTTTCTTTAAATCTTCTTATAGTCATATGATACAAGTATTAAGAGTAGGAATACTGAGAAAGAGATAACTGGCACTGTCACAAAACCGTAGTATACAAATGATGGAACTGAGCAATCAACAGCTGATGTAGGATTGCAGAATACGTTATCTGGTGCAAAAATCTTTGATTGCAACAATGTATGATAGATCGAAATCAAAAGACCAATGCATGAAAGCCAAAAAACATAGAGATGTGCTTGTGTATGGTTTTTTAAAATAGCAATCGACATAATAATAGGAGAAGAAAAGAGGAAAAGTCTTTGGTACCAACAAAGCTCGCATGCTGCAAGTTTAAAATAAATCGAAAGCATCAAACTCCCCATTGTTGCACCGATAGAGATAAAGAAAAGTAGATATGGTCGATGTTGAACTATCATTCGCTTTAAAGGATTAGTGTCGCTGAAGATATTAAGTACGACAAAAACAACACACGCACATATAAAAATAATGGCACCTAGGGAAATAAGTTGTAGAAGTGTATCTTGCATGTTTTATGGTGAAATGAGTAAAGATTGTACGAGTCCGACATTAATATATTTGATCCAAACCAACAGGTCATGGTTGCGACCCAAAAATACCCTGAGTCCCCTTATTTTACTATCGGTCAGAGTACTTTTTTCAGTAAGAGTAATCTGTGTATCATTATTTTCGACAGGACGAATTTCAAATGTCCAAATCCCAGTCAGTCCATATGAACTATCGGTAAGTTCGAGGACTAATTTTTTATTGTCTTGTCGCTCGTTCATACGGTAGATTCGATATCCTCCGTTGTTTAAGGTTTCTTTCCATGCCACCAATTTTCCAAATTCTTCCAAAACAGCTACAGAAGCAACGTCATTTTTTC
>JAYSRX010000010.1:0-6363 GCA_043720795.1 Minisyncoccota bacterium
CTTCTACTTCTGTAGTCTGAGCTTGCTCTTGCTGAACTTTTTCTGTTTCAATCTGAGACTTTTTACTCATAACAACTGCACTTCCAAAATATAAACCACCAACAATCATTATAAGAATAATGATCACCGAACCGATAAGCGGACCCACAGTACTGTCTTTCTGGGTCTTATTAAGCATTTGTTGAAATGGTGTTTCTACAAAATCTCGGTTTTCATCAGACATATGAGTGATCTTATTATTTATTCAGCTAATAATTCTTCACCTGTTCCATCCGACGCTTTTAAAGAACCTATCACTGCGACCAATGCTTGCTGAGTTTTTTTGAGACTTGTTTTACAGATTTCGATGGTTGTTTTGATATCTTCTTTGGAAGTTGGAGTAGTGAGTGTTTCTTGAAGTTCGATTTTGGATGCAGCAATCAAGGAAGCTGATTCTTCGATGTGTTCGATGGCTTCTTCCAAAAGTCTTTTTGATTCGGTCACATCAACACCTTGTTCTTGGAGTTTGGTTATTCGATTATTGATTCGGAGGACAATTCCATCAAATTTTACAAGTACAGCTTCGAATCGTTCGAAAATATGAGAAAGAATCTTGGATACACGATCTTGAGCAAGAATTTGGAGTTGTGTTCCTTTTTCTGACTTCTTATCAAGGATTTGCTCTTTGATTGCTTGTCTTTTTTCTTCAATTTGTGGTTGAAGTTCCATTTTCTTTTGTTCGATCTTTTCTTTAATCTCCTCTCTTTTTTGAGGAATGGTGGATGTAGATTTTGTTGTTTCTTGGGCAAACACTGTCGTTCCCAAACCTAGGAGTAACACTGCTGCTATTACGGTATGTTTCATGTTTTATATTGTATCAAAACAAAATTAGCACGTCATCCTCGCGAACACCACAAGAGTACTTCTGTTTTGATAAATCAATACACCTACAGTCGTCATCCTCGCGCAGGCGGGGATCCAGTCCATATTAAAAAGTAATCACTCTTCGTTGTGTAACGAAGAGTGATTACTGTTCCCTGAAGGCATATTACTTATTGCAGGTAATCCTGGATCCCTGCCTTCGCAGGGATGACAAAACAAAAATTACTTCCCAAACTTCTCCTTATACAACTCAATAGATTTTACAACAGCTTCTTGTGCTTCTTTCTTTCCTTTGAAGCCATGGATTACGACTGATGAATTTTTCCCGTTCAACGCCTTGTATGTTTCAAAAAAGTGTTGAATTTCATGGAGTTTGTGCGTATTGAGATCACCAAGATCCTGCGTATCATCCCACCTTTTGTCGTCACGGGGAACAGCAATCACTTTGTAGTCAGATTCTCCGTCGTCAATCATTTCCATAACTGCAATTGGACGAACTCGAGCAACAATCCCAACGTTAAGAGGCCAGGTCGTCAAAACGATCACATCGAGCGCATCACCATCGTCCCAAAGGGTTTGTGGTGCAAAACCATAGTCCACAGGGTAAGGTGCGCTAGAGTAGTTCGCTCGATCGAGCGCAATTAGTCCAGTTTCCTTATCAATTTCGTATTTGTTATATGATCCCTTTGGAATTTCGATGATTACATTGAATTCATCGGGTGCATTATCTCCAAGCGGAACTTCGTGCCATAGATTCATAGTATATATAGGTTAAATCGCTAATTAATATCCGTCTTCGTCATCTGTTTTGTGCAGTACACCTTTTACGGCTTGTACATCAATCTTCCAACCTGTAAGTTTTGCAGCAAGTCGTGCATTTTGACCACCTTTACCGATAGCAAGTGATTGTTGGTCTTCTGCAACAGATACTTTTGCGATTTTGGTTTCTTCATCTAATTCAACCTCAAGCACAGAAGCAGGGGAAAGGGCTTCTTCAATAAATTCAACAGGATCGCCAGACCATTCTACAATATCAATTTTTTCACCACCTAGTTCGGACATGATTGTACTTACTCGCACTCCTCGTTGACCTACCATAGCTCCAACAGGGTCAATGTGCTCATCTGTAGAGTACACAGCGATCTTTGATCGTGCACCAGCTTCTCGGGCTATAGCCTTCACTTCTACAATTCCTTGAGTAAGTTCAGGTACTTCAGCAAAAAAAAGTTGTTCAAGGAATTTAGGATGTGATCGTGAAAGCTTAAGGAATACGCCTCGTGGTGATTCTTCTACTTTATATAGGTAAGCTCGGATTCGTTCTCCTTGTTTGAACCGTTCTCCAGGGATTTGCTCGTCATACGCAAGGAATCCAACCGCTCGGCCCATATCTACAAAGACAGAACCTCGTTCCATCCGTTGTACTGTACCGTTTACGATTTCACCTTCGTGCTGACCGAATTCTGATACCACAGAAACTTTTTCAGCTTCTCGGATCTTTTGCATGATCACTTGCTTTGCAGTTTGTGACGCAATTCGTCCAAAATCTCCTTTGTTTTCAAGGGGAAAGACCAATTCGTCGCCAACGACAGCGTTAGCTTTGAACAGTTTGGCATCTTCAAGAAGAATGTGTTGTTCGTCGTTAAAGAACACTTTTGGGTTCTCAGGATCGATTTCACCTTCAAATTCCTCAACATCTTCGATCAATTGGTCTTGTGAAACAACGGTTTTTACTTGTTTGAACTCTACTCCACCTGTTTGCATATCAAATTCAGCCTTAATTACTTGGCCTCTTTTACCATATTCCTTCTTATATGCACTTGCGAGTGCAAATTCAATTGCCTCAATCACTTTGGCTTGAGGGATTCCACGTTCTTCTTCGAGCTGCGCTAGAACGGCTTGTATCACTTTTAAATCAAACATATCCTTATTATTGTTATTGTATTGAATAATCTTAAACGAGAGAAAGTCCGCCGTTAGGCGAACTTCCTGAGTAAACTCTTTAAATCGTTAGGTGTATTGTATATAGATTGAAAGACATTGTCAACTTTCATACAGTATAGAGATGCCAGGATTTAGTTTACCGTTGGTTGACAGTAAAAGAGTACTGGTTTACCGTTGGTTGACAGTAAAAGAGTACTGGTTTACAATAGGTTTACCGTGTTAAATACAAAAATAATCCTTCAAAGAGCTCAAGAAAAAGGAGAGCTCCGTACAAAAGACTTGGTGCAAGAATTTGGTCTTACAAGACAATATATTTCAAGAATGCTCTCTCAACTTGTACGTGAACATAAGCTTATAATGATCGGAAATGCCCCTAAATCATTCTATATTCTCCCAGAAGTTGAGGAGAAGTATCAAAACGAATTTGGGAAAGTTCGATATCTCAAAATACTGAAGAATGAGAATCTAGAAGAACATGTTATTTTGGATGACGTCGAAAATAACTTTCAACCATTTAAAAAACTCCAAGAGAACATAAAAAGTATATTTACCTATGCCTTTTCAGAAATGCTCAATAACGCAATTGATCATTCAACATCAGATAAAATACGAGTTTTTGTTGAACTTACATCTAATGGTGAAATTGCTTTTACGATAGAAGACTATGGGATTGGTGTGTATCGGAATATTATGCGAGCCAGGTCGCTCAATTCTGAAACAGAAGCTATTCAAGATTTACTCAAAGGCAAACTCACTACTGCACCTAAGCTTCATTCAGGTGAGGGTATCTTTTTTACCTCAAAAGTAGGGGATGAATTCGTGTTGAGTAGTTATGGATATCAGCTTATTGTGAACAACAAGATAGACGACGTATTTGTTAAAAAATCGAACGGGATAAAAAAAGGGACAAAAGTGACATTCAAACTCAATATTCAAGACACCCACCATCTTAACGATATTTTCAGGAGATATACAGACCAATCCGAAAATAGTGATTATGGGTTCGACAAAACCGAAATTCGTGTAAAGCTCTACACAAATGGAGGGATTCACATATCACGCTCACAAGCCCGTAGAATTATTGCAGGATTGGACAAGTTCAAAATTATTATTATGGATTATGACAAAATACCAATGGTTGGTCAGGCGTTTGCAGACGAAATATACCGTGTATTCCAAAACAAATATCCTGAAATTCAGATCCAAGATGAAAATACCAATGAGGCGGTTGCATTTATGATTCAAAGAGCGAAGAATGAGGCTGATAAAAGAGCTGAGTAGTATTTTACATCTCTCCGACTGATGTTTTTACATCAGTCGGAGAGATGTAATTCCGCTTCGCTAAATCAAAAATCTGCTTCAAAGCATGCATAATCCGTGGGTTTTCTATAATAATTGCCTTCATTTCGTGTCCATCTATAATTCTTATGAATTCTTTGGTGACTTCAATTGAAATATCAGAGTCATAATCTTCAATTGGGGCAATGGTCAAATCCTTATAAAATTCTCTATACTTTTCAACATATTCACGAGTAGATGGGTGTTCAGGAGTCACGCCACTAATCAGTATATTGGTTTTAGAAATATCAGCAGCCCATTTATTGAAAATATCCATAACAGGTTGGGATATTCCTCCATCGTTTTTGGCCCAAAAACCATAAGTAGTCGAATCTTTCAAGTCATTAATTCTATAGTACAAAGATTCTTTTATTCCATTTATCCCTTCAAAATAAAGGGTTTTGATGGGTTTTGAAGAAGGGTTGAGCGACCTGAGCTTAGGAAGAATTTTTGAAAGCTTGTTTGTATTAGAGACTGTTTGTTCATAAAGCTCATCTGGCGTCTTGGCCTGGAATAAGGCCTTTTTGGCATGGGGGATTTTGAGAACGAGACCCTTTTTACGTAATTCATCCAGTACAACATATACCGTAGGTCGTTTGATTTGGGCTTCGTCTGCGATTTCACCCACTGTTGCCTGAGTAAAACGAAGAAGAGCTATATATACTCGAGACTCTTTATCTGTCAGACCAAGATGTTTTAAAGATTCAATAATTTCATGCATATATTAAGTATGTTTTAAAAGGTTTATTTTGTCAATATTTATGACAACTATTTTATATATACTATTTTTAGCCTTATTTATAAATATATTTTGTATATTTATATTTATTTTATTTGACAGTAAATAGACACAATCTATAAATCGTGTTATTCTATACTCAGTTAAGTTCATTGAAACAAACAGAAAGTAGACATAGCCAAAAGTATCCAATAACTTGGATTCTCCTGGCTATGTCTACCGGGTGGTATACAAGCTAAACGTTGGCTCAACCGTGAAAACAGTGCCCGTCTTGCGAACGTACCGCTCCCAAAAGATTATGAAAAATTCATTAAGAAATTTTGCACCAAAAGGATGTGTTATTTTGAAAGTCAGTGTTTCCAGCCATCAAGATGGTTGTAAAATGTATGAACACATCTACGCAGTTCCTTTAGGCGGTAGGATTGTCGAAAGGTTCTACGAAGAAGTTGTTGTAAGGAGACTCTCTGCAGATACCTTTACAGGGTATACAGACTATAATAGTTTGGAAGACTATAGTCTGTGTTTACCACGAGGAAGTCGCGTATACGATACAGATAAAAGAGTATGGCAATCTTGCCAGGGCTTTTGATACTGAGTCGGTCGGTAAAGTTATACATTATCTTTCAAAATGTTTATGGTCGATCCGCCATAGTAAATGGATCACTGTCTACGAATGTAATTCGTACTGATGAGTCCAAAAGGACGAAACAGAAATGCTCTTTTAAAAAATATAGTGAGTATAGACGTGGCCAAAAGTGCTCTAAAAGAGCTTTCTTGGCTGCGTCTATCAATGGTTGAGAAAACGCATGCAAACAAAAAACGCACGGTATGCGAATACTTACCACCAACACTATTATGAACACAATCAATACGAATCCAGCACTTGAATTCTACTCGAAGCTTCTGCTTTTTTTCGGCCAACATAACTTATTTATGATTCCGGTTGCAAAAGAGCTTGCTGAGCTTGGAAAATCGGAGTTTGTTAATCTCGATGTCGACTTCGAGACACTCCAAGAATGGCATCAAGCCATCATTGATACAACGGATAATGACCTAGAGATTCTCGAAGATATTGCGGTGCAATGCTTTGAGGATCTTGCTGCCCAAATGCGAAACGAGTCCGCTCGTGAACTGATGGATAAATGGATCGAGAGAGCACTCCTTGAAAAGGATCTCTTTGTCCATCTTCGGAAATCGAAAGATTTAGGTGATGGCTATGCCACTGTTTCGTTCGTAACTAACAACATTGTGAGATACAGACTTCACTGCACAGACCCTCAAAAGGTGTTATATGCAGGCAAAGTTCATATTTCGGTTTCGAGGAAAGCACTTGATCCAGACTGAATAGTCAAAACGTAGTGAGACAAGTACGTACAAACCTTGTTCAACACCCACCTCCTCGGAGCTGGGTGTTTTCTTTTTACATCTCTCCGACCAATGTACAATGTAATTGACTTTTTGAACCGTTGTGTATACAATAGTTC
>JAYSRX010000011.1:0-6344 GCA_043720795.1 Minisyncoccota bacterium
CATAGACACTCCAAAATAAGTAGGGTCATTTATATTAGCAGTATCCACCTCCCAACTTTTCAAATTCCAATACCAGTCACTCGCATTCACGGACAAATAGATGTCTGCGTACTCCTCTATAGAAGTTGTAGTTGTTGCACCTTGTGTTCCACAAAAACTCCCAGTGCATGTAGTTGCAGGAGAATTTGAACAAATTCCATATTCATATGTCAGAACAATAGGGATCACTTGTCCTGGTGCATAACAAAAAGTAGGATCGACCGCGAGAGTCACTGGTTCTTCCAAAGAAATATTTATACCAAAAGAATCAAGTAGTGAATCTCCTTCGAATCTCTGGATGTCAGTTTCATCACGATAGATAAGTGGAGATATAGAATCGACCCCTGAACATCCAGCAGGACAATTATAGAGATTTTCAGGCTGAACTTCGACAGCATATGCATCATAGATAAAAGCTCCAAAATGATTAGTTGGAGCAGGAGTCATTCCCGCATCAGCTTGGTATGTAAAAAAACAGAAAAGGATAGTGAAAGTAATACTAGCTATTGTCTTTCTCCTTTTTTGTACTACAAGAATAAGTAGAATTATTCCAACCACTATCCCGCCGATTATTACATACCAGAAATTGAATTTCTTATCGTATGTAAATTCTTTAGTGTATGTATTAAAAATTCCCTTATCGTCACTCAATTCAACTTTTACTTTTGTAATCTTCCCTACTTTTAAAGCTTCAATAAAACCAACCTCGAGATTACGGTAAATTGAAACTGATTGGTCTTCAATTTTTTGAGTGAACAATACTTTGTCGTGTTTATCCAAAACAAATACCTCAGCATCAAAAGTAACACTTTGTTCACGATCAGAATCAACAATATCTTGAGGATTACCCTGTATAGCCAGGGTTAGTCCTTGAACTTTTTTGGTATCAGAACGCAAAGTCACATCTATTACTTTACCCATGTTCCCTCCAATAATGAATCTTCCATACGTATGTGGGATAAATATATTTGAATCACTTGAAACAAATTGAACTTCGAATGGATAAACACCTGGTTTTAAATCTTTTGGAACCTGAATAGTAAGTTGTTTTTGATTTTTATCTTCAGAAGTAATTTCTTGATTAAATTCTTTAATAGATGGAGTGAAAAAACTTCTTTCAAATATTTTGACATGTGCGCTATCCAAAACAGAAAAATCTGTTGAATTAGAAGAGAAATTTATAAGCATGTCTTCAATATCTGGATAGAAAGTTGGACCATTACTTGGTACGAATTTTTTATCACCAACAATAAGTTGAGTTACGAAGTCTGTAAACAACTTACCACTCCCTTCTTTTTGCATCACTAATTCATTTGGAATATGCGCAATGCTCGCGTGATTACGTTTATCATATTCATCAGTAACCCATATTTCAATAGCGGCTTTACCATAATTCAAAAAATTCTTTTCAGTTATAGAGAAACTTTTTGTAACAGTTTTTTTTGAGTCTAATACAAATGCTTCTGATTTTAAACCGCTATATAAAGGATACTGAAGATAATATCCCTCATCCCCTTTAATTCCTGTAAAAGCTGACATGTACAATTTACTTGTTTGTGTTCCGCCATAATTATTAATGTCTGCGGTTCCTTCTATAAGAAGTTCATTGACTGAATTAACTTCAAATTTGGTAATATGTATATTATTGATCCGTACACTATTTTTGATAATCTTAGGAGCTTCAAGTGTTTTTAAAAACTCTAGTGCATTAGGTTGAATATTTGTCTGGTCTGTAGAAACTGATGAAGTTCCAGCTCCACCTGAAGATGCATTTTGTGCATATATATAGAAAGGCATTATCAAAAAAAGACAAAGTGTCAAAAGAACATGCATTTTACTTTTCATTTTCAAATTATATCGTACTCTTTCAGAAAAGAATACTGAATTTCTTGCATTATTGTGTAATCTGGAGCATTATTTACAAAACAAGTAACATATGTTACAAATACACACATCATGAAAGTAAAATCATCAATCAAAAAAGAGAAAGCTGGAGATCAGCTTGTACGACGACGAGGTAAGCTGTATCGAATTAACAAAAAGGATCCTCGACGTAAAGCACGACAAGGATAATTAGAGAATATCTCTCAATATACATAACAGGTGCGCCCTTCGGGCGCACCTGTTATGTTATTCTCTTTCCCTACTTGAAATGGGTTACCTACACCCTAGTCTTCCTTAATATCAGGAACTGATGTACATGCTCGAGTTCCTATTGGCCTGAGTGTTGAATCAACAGCTGTCCCCTTACAATACAAGGTATATGTTCCCACATCGAACCGAATTCCTGTAACACTTACCTTATTCCCAGTAGTGACAACGAGAGGAAAAAGATCTTGGCTTCGATTCTTCAAAGAACATTCTACCGCATTTTCAACTTCGATATATGCAGGGCAACTATTGCCTTCCTTAACGATTTTTGGGTTGAATTCGAATTTTTTTAAAACAGGATTTGTTCCACCTCCTCCACCTCCTCCATTATCACAGGCAGGATCGAAAGGATTAGTACATCCACCTCCACAATCTTCTTCTCTGGAAGATTCTCCTGCTGGAGTACAGAAGTAAACTGTTTGTTTTTTAGTAACAGGATCACATTGCCCAGGACTGCGTGGTCTACATGTATCAACATTCACAGAACATGAAGCTGACTTTACAGGTTCACCTGCTTTGGTGAATTTTGCATACAGTGTATGTCGTCCAACGATAGAAAATCTTTCTATATATTCATTCGTGTTTGCCCCACTAATTAGTGTTGTTCCATCTGATCGATACCATTGATATGTTCCATCAGTTAGACTTGTAACTGTGAATTTTGCGTTTTCTGTAGTGAGAAATATACCGTTATCATTCAGACACGACAGACCAGTATTGCCTCCGCACAAATTACCTGTTTCTTGTGTTTTCCATTCCCCATTGGCACAATAATATTCCAATTCTTTGGTCGCAAGACATGTTTTGTCATCTTCTTTATGACTGGTGTCACAAAGGGTACCAGGAAGAGTCTTAAATGTTGAGTATGCCCAGTAACTCCAGTACGGCGCATCTGCTGCCTTACCCTTGATTCGAACATAATATGTAGTATTAGGCTTTAACCCTGTCATTATATGTGTTCTGATAGTACTTACATCTTTGGTATCTCCTCCTCCCCAGAATGTCTTTATCTTGGTCATATCTGTGAATGATTGTTCAGTTGAAAGATCAATCTGATAATTTGATTGTTTGTCGCTCTCCTGATCTGTATATATCCAAGTAAGATTTGCACCAGTAGGAGTAATGGCATCAATCTTTGTTATTTTTACAACAGGACGATTATTCTCATTAGGACACACTCTTGCACCACGTACACAAATCGTTTGTCGTACAGTTATGTCCTTATACCCACCAACGCCATCTTGCATAAGATAGAAGTGGATCAAATGATATCCAGGAGTTGTCGGAGCCGTATATGTCTTAGCAAGAGTAACCGGTAGTAACTCTCGTGCGTGTTCAGATTGTGTAAACCAAACTTGGAATTTATCCATTGCATTTTGGGAATAATTGTAGATTTCATTTTTTAATCTCGTCAAATTTTCAAAATATGTTTTTGTATACTGGTTACCTACTACATATTCGTGATAAATCTGTCCTCTCGAATCCTTTTGTTCAACTACTACATATTTTAAATTAGTAGTATTAGAGAAATCATACTTTCCAAGACCATCTCCAATTACTCCAGCATCATAAAGAATTTTTTGTGCCTCTGTTATTCGATTATGACGATCTTTTATCCATGTAATATGACCTCGTACATCATCAGGATCTATAACATGTTTATACAAAGAGATTCTGAGTAAAGACTCTCCACCATAAAGACAGGTTCTTCCTGGACAATATTCATCTATATTCAGAAGACTCACTAGGCTTTTTAATACTTTTTCTTTTGCTCCAGATACCTCAGCCACTACTTTTAAGTCAGCTATTCGAAATAGTTCTTCCCAAGAATCTCCACCTTTCCAATCAAGCAACTTAACTCCGTTATTGTTCCAGTAGGCGATTCTACCCGAAAAGTCACTGTTGGTCCCTATATAAGAAGGGGATTTCCTCCACCATGCAACAGTAGGACTATACACTGAAGCTTGATAGTATCGTTGTTCATTATTGCAGTCCGCATATGTCGCACTGAATTTGAGAGTGAATTTTTCTCCCGGTTCATATATCTTAATTTTTGGTGGTAAAGGTGACGACACAGAAGTCACATTAAACCAGTTATTTTCTAGGTCACCAGCGCTAAAACCATTTTTACTTATTACTTTCCATCCAGATCCCCCATCTGAACCAATAAGACTGTCCAGATAATCCTGTGCTTCACTCGTAATCTCCCCAGCTAATACAGTTCTCAAACTAAACATTCCCAAACCAAGAAGCATCCCAAATGCAATAACAGTCAGCGGAATATTAAATGAGTTATATTTTCTTTTTAATAAAACAATTATAAGAATGAGTCCCAAGAGAATGACGAGTGTAATAATAGTAAGAGGTGTGAACTTACTTTTATTCTTATACAACTCTTGGTTCTTTACGTCATCTTCAGTTGGAAGGGTTGTAGTGTACTCATCAAGTACTGTTCCATCAACTGTTGATATGTTTGATTTGAATGAAAGCTTTTGAGCCGATACTTGAGCAGTAAGAGACAAGTCTAGAGTTCGAGTGTCTCCTTGTAGATTAAGTGGCTGAGTTACAGTAGCTACAACTTCTCCTATTTCATTAGTAACTATTACAGTAATGTTTGCAGGAGGAGGAACGATTTGTTTACTTGGTCGAAATTCATCAATTGGTTGTCCTCCATAAGACACCTGCACATCAAAAGTATCCCCCTTTTTCACTTCGAGTGTTTCGGTAGTGATATTACGTACTGTACCAATAGGACCAGCAATAATGTATCGCAAAGGAGTGTTGAATAATTCTCGTCCTTGCTCATCTTCAAATGAAACAACTCCATAGTATACAAGAGGCTCAAGATCAGTAGGGAGTGACATTGTATACATGTTGTCATCAGTACCAACAGCAATAGGATCAAGCTGAATTGTTTTTTTCAACGCATCAGAATTATCTACACGGTCATAGAGTTTCAAGATAGGTCGAAGGATGAAGGCTTCATCACTTGATGTGATTGCATATGAAAAATCTATAGTTTCGTCAGGATATACAGTTGGACCAGTCAGTGGAGGAATTGACTCTTCGACACCTGAGATCTGAAGAATAGAATCAATTACAGAGACTGGTTTTGCGGTTGTTTGTCCCTCAACAGTAAGTGGATAATCTGATTCTCCCACCAATGTTCCATCCTTCAGTACAGCTGTTATATGGAGCGCCACTGAGCCAGAGAGAGAAGGAGGGAGTGTATATGTAAAAGGAATTGTATCTTTGGAATTTGCTTTAATATAGAAGGGACCTTTTTTATCTGTTTCAGAATATTCCCCTGTTACTAGAAGATTCTCTTCTGAATACATACCTGAAGAAATCTTATAGTACACATCCGACTGGGCAATTTCAGACAAGTTAGAGAGTATGAACGTCCCATTGACTGTTTCACCTACTTGATAAACCAATCTTTGGCTATCTACATCATGAACATATATTTGATATGTTGATTGAGCCGTAGCAGAAGTTGATAAAAATAATAATAAAGAAGCACACACACCAATAATAAATTTTTTCATTATTATATTATATAAGATATAGCACATAAGAGTTATGTTTTTGTGGGGATAAAAATAAATTTTCATCCCCACAAAAACATGACTCTTATCTCACTACAAAAGTTTCTCCTCCCAAAACTTGTCCACCGTCTGTTTTTACCAACACCCTCCACTCTCCTTTTGTTATCTGTTGACTAATAGTGTAACCACGATATCCGAGATCGTTGCCTCCAAAAATCGGAAATGCTACTGATGATACAGTAATCCACTCTCCTTTCGTGTTTCTTTTCTGCCATTCATGTAAGATTCCTTGTTCGAATTTGATGGGAGCAAACACGGAAGAATAAAAATATACAGGCGATCCTGGTGCTACATTGTATTCCTTTTTAAAATTTCTAAATGAAAATCTGTGTGAAAAATCAGTCAGTGTATATCCTTGAGATTGTTTTGTAACATTTTGATACACACCCGATTCTTTCAAGGCAAGTGGGATTGGTGGAATAAGATTGAAAAAATAAAAAATGTTCATTAAGACGAACACTCCTCCTACTATTGAAATGAGATATTTTGTCTTGCCATTGATCAGGGTAGGTGCAACTTTTTTAAAGAGCATGAGATATAAAACTA
>JAYSRX010000012.1:0-2262 GCA_043720795.1 Minisyncoccota bacterium
CGGTATTCTTTGACTATTACGGATACGAAGTAATCAAAACAACCTCCCATTCAACCATTTTGCAATATACGCTTCACTGTTGAATTTTTTATTCATACCATCTCGTGACATGTATCGTAATTTTCCAAATACAGGATTAGTTATGAACCACGGCCTGTCATGCACACCTCCTATACACCATGCGATGCCTGTATATCCATTAGGATCTCGTCCATCAAGTTCGTATGTATCATTGAGATAGATCGCAATCTTCATTGCTTCTGCGACGTTTTTAGACCATGCAAAAATCATTTTTGCCCAATACATCCGGACATATCCGTGCATCTTCCCTGTTTCTAGCATTTGCATCTGACACGCATTCCATAATTCATCATGAGTATGTGCATGTTCGAACTCTTCCCTTGTATATATAAAATTTCTTTTTACTTTTGCAATCCGCTTATGTTCTTCCTTAAAAAATACATGGAAGCCTTTTGGATTGTCATAGTTCTTTTCATAGTAGCAAAAATTATCAGCCAGTTCCCTTCTCACAATTAATTCTTCAAGGAAAGCTTCTCGAGAATCAAATGGAAATTTTGATTTATTAATTTCAAGAGCAATTCTCTGAGCCGAAATCATTCCATAATGAAGATACGGAGAAAGTTGAGACTGCACATCTTCTACAGGATCATTTCTTTTTATAGCGTATTCGTGACCGTTTTTAATAAAATGTTTCATAACCTTAAGAGCTTCTTTTTCGCCAGGTTTGCACCACGTCACAGGCTTCACTTCCCTGTTGACCTCTATTGTTTTGAGAACTTCGTCGAGTTGTTTGAGCGGATCTCTCATCCATTCTCTTCTTCCCACAGACATGTTCAAAATAACTGCGTGTTCGGCAATATGAGTAAGTGGTTGTTTTTTAGGTTTTGGAAAAGGAATCAAAAATTCATTCAACTTTTTGTTGATTCTGTGTCTGATGGTATAGGCAGCAAATTCTTTTTTATCACTTGCTTCCCAGCATGGAACGATGTTGTGTGCATCTACGACTTCGAGTTGAACTTGTATGTTTGAATTAACTTGTTCAAGCCATCCTTGCTGAATCCTCAGTGGTGCAAAATCCGTTACCACATATCCTACTTTATGCTTGTGAATAAAATCAGAAATGCACTGTATACCCGAGTCCACAAGTGTATAAAAAGAGATGTTGAGTTTTTGTGCATCAATATGGAGTTGCTTGAGAGCTTTTATTTTAAAGTCCAATTGTCTCAGTGTTCCACCTAAAAATTGAGGGTCCAGATTGTAACAGATAAGCAATTGGGTCTGATGTTTGAGTGCAAGTTCTTGAGATCGCAGAAGTGCCCAGTTATCAGAGAGTCGCATATCCCGATTCATCCAATATAAAACAGGACCAGGTACATAGTCCTGTTTATTTTGTTTTTGAATGCGACGAATATCAACTTTCATGAATCTACAGTATACCTTTTTCTTTCAAAAAAACTTCGATCGCCTGAGCATCAGTATCTGCAAGAATTTCTCCATTAAGATCTAGTGTTGGAGTTTTGTTTTGTCCTGATTTGTCTTCTAGTTCTTTCATGTATATGAGATTCCCGAGTACTTCGCGCTCTTCGTATTGAACCTCTTTTGCATGTAAAAGTGTGAATGCATCTTTGCACCACGGACATCCTGTTTTTGTGTATATGATTAATGACATATGGGTATTCTACCACAATCAAAAAACCCTTATTTATAAGGGTTTTTTGATATCTTTTAGATTACGTAAAGTAAATTATTCCTTCTTTCGTGAAGATTTTTTTACCATTGGCGACCAGATATAATCAAGCAATTCTCCTGCTTTTTCCCGTCCCCCAAGACCGAATGCAAGTGCAAGCGATAGTACAATTCCTGCAAATAGAATTTGAATCAGAGATGGAGCAATTCCAATCTGAAGCAATGCTGCCATTACTCCAAATAATACGAACGCCCATTTAGTTACCTTCCCCATTACTTGTGGATTGTCGATAGGTGCGTTTGAGCCAATCAATGATCGTGTCACAAGAACATCGAAGAAGTTACCTGCAATAACTGCGAATACAAGGATGACTACAGCGATCAATACTTGTGGAATGTAGAATACGATTTCGTTAAGAAATTGCGTAATTCGAGTCCATCCGAGAATTTCTGCAGCAGCCATTACGAATGCAATAATGAAAAACCACTTTACAATCTTACCCAGAAGCAGAGAGATTGAAAAATTCTTTGTATAACTCACTGTCACATCCTTGA
>JAYSRX010000013.1:0-2257 GCA_043720795.1 Minisyncoccota bacterium
AGGAGATGCTCACCGTCGAAAAGGAACGCTCAGTTCTTTTACCACATGGCGGAGTCGGCTACATCCTTGGAAACATGGTCATTGCACCGTTTTTTTACAAGGGTAGTTGTATCAGTACAAAGGATGGACACGATATTGTCTTAGAGTTTGTAGGTACATCAAAGTGGGGAGTGAGTTACTTCAATCTTCCATTTGGTATCCCCTGCGAAACTCTCAGATTCAGGAAAGAACATATCCATACGGATACGTATTTCTTCAAAGTCTCGGATGAGATTCGTTTGTGCAGAGGTTCGGCAATTTCCCAAAAGGAGGGACGATTTGAAATCAACACTCCTGACCAGTTCTGCCCTATCTTTGACAGGCACGCTCACCTGCTCGGCTTCTCTATCGGTCTACTCCACAACACGCTTGTGTGTGTCACCATCAATGAAATCCTTGCTATGTGACATCCTCTACATTCTGCTTCCATTCATTTGGATGCTTGGATGGTTTTACATACTACTGCCATGAACAATGCCCAACAACGTATGCTATTTATCGAGTACAAGAATCAGTTCATCATGTGGACTGATTTGATTAAACTTGATATATTCCTTGGTTCAACACCAAGGTAAACAAAACGCCCCTTACTTAACTGTAAGGGGCGATTTATAACTGTGCATAACATTGCTAGATTAAGATTGGATTTACTTATATAATGAGAGTAAGAATAACGAGATTGACTATAAGTTGTTCAGAAATAAGTTACCTCTTTATCAAGAGTCTTGTGTAAGGAAGAGAGAGAGGGAAACCTCGGAGGCAGTGGTAACCTGCCAAAGTCAAACTCTCTTTCTTACTTAGGACTTTTTTTAATCTTAATCACTATGAAAATGTGTACCAAGTGCCTAAAAGAAAAAGATTTGTCTTTTTTTAGAGTTCGTTCTGACAGGAAAAATAAGTTAATAACTAACCTTTACTAAAATGGCGAATCAATGGTTTAAGTTTTATGGAGCAGAATATCTTTCTGATCCAAAGATGGACAGACTATCTGTTCAGGAAAGGAGTTGTTGGCTTACTTTACTCTGTATGGCAAGTCAAAGTGATGGGATGATTAAGTTTCTATCGTTAGAAGGTTTACTTGCAAAATCAGGTATTTCTTTCAATCCATATGATTCAACGGAATGGGACGAAGCACAAAATGTCCTCCATAACTTTCAGAAATATGAAATGATCGAAGTGTCCAGCATGGGTGTCGTCAAAATACTTAATTGGGAGAAAAGACAGGAGCACAATCTCACAGTTAATGAACGAGTAGCCAAACATAGGGCTAAAAGTAAGGCTTTAGTGTCAAATGTAACAACCAATGTTACATATGTAACTTCAGAAGAGAATAGAATAGAAGAGAATAGAATAGAAGAGAATACATTCTCCTCTTTTTGGGAATCTTATCCAAATAAAACAAATAAGAAAAAAACTCAAGATTTATGGGAGTCTAAAAAACTTAACACAAAGCTCGAAGAGATTTTGTTATTTCTAGAAAAAGCAAATAATACAGACAGATGGAAAAAAGGTTTTATAAAAGCACCAGATGTATTTTTGAGGAATGAATCTTGGAACGATGACATTTCTGCCTATGGAGGAGGAAACAAAAACGAAGTCTATCAAAACAAATCAAAAGTTGATTATGCAGAGAAATTAAAAGCTAAGATGAAACAAAAATGAGATACAAAGATGCAACCATTGAAAATCTAGGTGAAGAATTGAAAGTAGCACGACAACAAGCAATTGATGAAAACAAGGGAATCTTTATCTTTGGAGATACAGGTACAGGAAAAACATACGCCTTGCACGCCCTTTCAAAAGGTCGAGCCATGGTCGATAACTTCACTATGCTTCTTTCAGAATTTAGAGATTATATGCAAAAAGGTTTTTATCACGACAAGATAAAAGAATACACTTCACAAGAATATGTTTTTATTGATGACATAGGAGCTGAAAAAACTTCTGACTTCGTGATTGAATTTCTATATGTCCTCATAAATAAACGATATGAAAACATGAAGCGAACTGTAATTGGCACAAATCTATCACTAGACCAACTACAACAACGGTATGGAGACCGAATTGTCTCACGATTGATGGAAATGTGTGTTTTTGTTGAATTAAAAGGAGATGACCGCCGAATATGAAAAATAAATTTAAAACATTAAAGATAAAAGATATTTTTTTTAAATGTCAGAGGTTTGACCGACATGACTTTGATGGATATACAGGATGT
>JAYSRX010000014.1:0-2257 GCA_043720795.1 Minisyncoccota bacterium
TAGATTTCTCAATTTGGGTATTATCTGAACAATCTTTGATGCTTCAATCTGATTGTCTGCTTTTTTGTTTTTGGGTATTTTGGGAACAATCTTTGATGCGTTAATCTGACTGTCTACTTCATTAGCTTTTTTCTTTCTTTAGTTCGCTTGTCTATTGTACGCTCTATCGTATGCTTCCTTCGCACACTCACTGCGAAAAGGTGTTGTCATTGGACTATTTTCCTCGAATGATCCGAGGTGAATTATCTAAAAAGGGTTTGTATGGCATCTCAATGGAAGATTTTGAATAGAGAGGTGTCATTGGCTCTACCTTTACTTGGGGTGTATATTCCGATTTGGGTGTCAAGTACGTTGATGCATCCGAAAAGGTTCTAGATTGGACAGGAGTGCTATCGCTAAATATCGGTACTTGTTCATTAAGCCGGACGGAAGAATGAATAGGATTTTCTCGTTGAGCTTGAGTCGTTAATTCCAAGAACTGAGGACGATTAGTATAGATCGGCACAGGTGCAGGTTGAAACGTTTGGTATGGGACAGGTGCATTTCTTAGTTTGCGTGTTGTCTTTTTACGTCTTCTTGGTTTGGTTTTTTTGTCAGACATATGTATATGGTCCTTGTTATGATTATGGTTCTTGTTGTGACTCTTAAGTTTGTTCTTTTTTGCCATGCTAGATTTTTCTTCGTGGATGATTATTTCATCAAATTTACGGAACATCTTTTGTGTTTTTACATTTAGTATTATGTACGGATGATCTTTTGTTACCGAGTATGCTACTTTTTTTATCTTCTATGCCATATCCTTTTTCGTTTCAAACAAATCTTCACAAAAATTCTCGAATTCGACTTTACTCGGTTTGAACATGAAACAATTCGTAATCAACTTGCGTACCTCTTTGGGTGTACTCAAATTTGATTGCGATAATACTACAATATGACACTTGAAATGCATCCTATTGTAGATGATCTGTCTCAGTTTTTGACCAAACATTTTTTAACACAGCACCCACGTCGTCAAGAATAAGTAGCGACTTCACTTTTTTCTCGCTACTCGACTACAGACTATCGTTTATTGTGTTGATGGTATCGAAATTTAATTCTTCATACATCCGCTATGATTCTTGGACTGATTTTCTTTCATAGTTTCCCGTGAAGATTTCGGCAATACTAAATGAATATGATCGAACACTTTTCGAGATATTTTCTTGTTTCCCTTGCCCGTCAAACACGAGATTAATAACGACGTCTTTTCGCTTCCTGGTTTACCAATAATGGCCGTAAATGAAAAGCTATTTAGGTGTGCCAACATCTCATACTTGTTTAGGTGCTCTCCCAGAGAATTATTGTCGCAAGTGAACTCGGGTATATCCAAAATCAACTCTTTGTTCTTTTTTATCTCAATACTCATATATCGTTGCAGTAGATTTTATGCAGACGAATCCGAATACGTATGACGTGTTAAAAGTATCGTACAAGAATAGTCATGGACAAGCAATATCTCTTTTGAGATTTGGGTACAATAGCGACAAACAATTTTCGAATGATAACCAAGAAGCCTACTTTAATCCAGAAAAGAAAAAACTCATCTACACGGTGACAGGTAAACAATATTCTCCTGCATTCGAAATTCGAATTTCCAGTATACTCCATCATGGTTCTACCCAAACCAATCTCTGGAAAGTGGATGTATTATATTGAAACCATCAATGCTTTCCCTTTCCGTGGTGCAGGATGGTATTCACAACCCATTGTTCAGTATAGTATTAAAAACGAACTTGTCGCTATGAGAGAAATCAAAATGGAATTCTTACCTTCATATATATTACCAGCAAATCACTATCATAAGCATATAAAGACATCACTCGATGCATTCGCCATCGAACCTGATCTAATGAAGGCATCAGTCAATTCATTTGTGGGTCTACTTGGCAAAACAAAACGTACGGCTACAAAAATCAAATTCACACAGTCCATTGAAAACTCTTCACTATGGTGCAGTAATCGTAACCCAAAAACAAATATATTCATTCAAAACGTAAAACTCGACAATAATGAAGTATTATATAAAGGCATCTTCAGCGAAGACGTCAAGGTGGAAGAAATGAAATATCCCATTTATAAATAGATATTAGAAATGAAAGCGTTACAATAACATACATTGGAGACGATCATCAAAAAAAAGGATGGTGTTATCCGTGATAGAAATACCGATGCGATCAGATATGGAAGAGAAGAGGCCATCGATTTTACCAACTATCAT
>JAYSRX010000015.1:0-6279 GCA_043720795.1 Minisyncoccota bacterium
GAGAAGTATGGCGATATTTTTAATTAAGCTGTCGATTGGATTTTTTTCTAAACCTGAGCCAAGTGTCTCATCTTGCTTTATGGTTAAGTTCAGTAAGACCAAATCAATCTCTAGGTATTTAACCAGAAACTGCTTTATATTTTTTGCAGGTTTTCTTTTGCCTATAAAATAGTTACCAATGTTGGTGTTTACAGAATGTAGATTAGAGAAATGGCAAGCGGGATCTTCCGAGATTGCTTTGGCCAAGTTTCTAACCGTTACAAAGCCTTTCTTGATAAGGGAATCTTGCAATAACTTTGCTGTTCTGGGGTATGTAATTCTGGCTTTCATTTTTTGATTCTATGGTTTGTGGATTATTGAGCGTCGCTAAGAATTATTTCAAGGATTCTTTTACTAGACCATAAGACTCTTTGTGGAGGATCTGTGGAGCGGTAGATCATCTTGTTCGGACCTTGTCCGATTACGACAATCTTCTTTTTCTTTTTGAGTTCCTTCAATGTTTCCTGTAAGTCTTTGTCTGGGTAATATAATTGAAAGACTTGGGCGAATCCTGAATAACTGACATGAATGCCTGTCGTACATGGATTGTAAAGTTTCCTAATTGCAGTGACGACGAACTCCTCTACTTCTAGTTGCTTACTCATTTGTTTTAGGGGTAGTTGATTGTTTAAGATACGTATCTTCCTCTTGAGCTCCTTCGTCATAAAAATGCGTAAGGAACCACGATGAAGCTGCTTCAGTTTTGTCGATACAAAAATCAGCAAGCAAGTCTTCACTTGTTCGACTGTATGTATAAACAATATAACCCGACTTGAACTCGGCGAATTCTTTATGGGAATAGTCTCCGAGGACTCGCTTGGTTGAAAAACTTTCTTCTTCATCAAATATCCAACTATCTGGGTCCTGGATAGTTTTTTGATTAGGAATTTGAACTAGTTTGCGTAATGTAATGTTTTTCCCATCATTATGTACGATGTAATAAATTCCCTCATGAGGCACGAGTCCTAAAAGTCGATCTATTCCGACAAGTGCACAGCAAAGTAAGGTGAATCCAGCTACAAAACATCCCAAAGTAATAACTAGTAGATGAAGGATGAATGAAACCGCTTTCTTTGAGAGTGGGGCTTTCATTGGTGTTAGTGTGTTTGATTGTGAATGTACATAGAGAAATCGTTTCTCTATTGACTGAGTTAATAATATATTGCTTGATAATAATATGCTCTTTTTTATATAGAAATGAAATATATGTGCAAAATATCCTTTTAAATAAGGATATGTTTGGATTCTAATTGACGATAATATCGTCATATAGTAGTATTTGAACATGGAAATACATAAAGAATTGGCAGATATACTTCAATTATCTCCAAAAGAACGAGGTATTTTGAAGATTCTCTCCAAACAGGAACAGATGCTTATTTCG
Organism: Minisyncoccota bacterium; assembly: GCA_043720795.1. Classification (GTDB taxonomy): domain Bacteria; phylum Patescibacteriota; class Minisyncoccia; order Phycocordibacterales; family JAACPR01; genus JAULZV01. Next base: position 1,424 of record JAYSRX010000015.1, read on the forward strand.
GATATTTCCAAAAAAGCAGATATTCCGCGCATGACTCTCTATCCCCTTTTGAATAAATTAAAGGAAAGAGGATTAATTAGTTATAAACGATCAGGAAAAAGAAAGTTTTGGCATGTCGAATTGCCAGAAAAAATCGCTCAAACCTTTACACACCTTGCTTCTTCTATGACTTCTGAAAAAGTGGAAATTCGAAAAGATGCCACTGGATTTATTATCCATAGAAATATTAAGAGTATCTACTCTATTTTTGAAGAAGTATCGAGGCTCCATAAGGGTGAACGCGTAAAAGTGATTCAGCCAACATTTTCAATGTTAACTTCACTCAATAACTTGAAGTGGCAAGAAGAAATCAAACCAATTAACGAAGCCATTGTAAAAAATGGAATTGTTGTAGAAGGACTGTTGCAAGATAATTACTATATTTCCCTTTTTAATACTATAAGCAAAGTAGATCCAGAAAGGGCAAGGTCACATATTAAAAGTTTCATTGGACGAGCAACTGACATGGTTTTTGTTCCAAAAGAGTATTTGAATATTGATTCAGAATTCCTTATGTTTCGTGACAAGGCTTTTATTATCAACTGGAAGGATGAAGTTGCAATTGAAATCCAAAATAATGAAATATTCACTTTCTTAAGTGAACTTTTCGCCCTTGCTCGTGGGTATGGAAAGAAAATTGATCAGAATCAGTACCTTAAGGAATTGTTGGAGAAAGCCTAGTTTATTTGCCCTCCCCTCCCTTTTAGACTAATATGCAGGCATGTCTACCATGGTACTCATTGCCATCATTTCGGTCTCCGCCCTCTTTGTTGGTGTGGCGCTCGGGTGGTTCCTCCGATTCATCATTGCTCTTGGTCAAAAAGGTTCAATGGAGCTTGAAATTAAGGAGATGATGCTCGAAGCTCGAGAAGAAGTTGAACGAATAACTCAAGATGCTACTGCTCAAGCTGATGATATTGTTCGTCAGGCCAAGGATGAAGCAACTCTATTAAAGGAAAAGGTGTCCAAAACCGAAGAGCGCCTTATTAACAAAGAGAATCTTCTTGATAAACGTCAGTTTGATCTTGATGAAGATAAAGAAAATCTTGAAAAACTTGAATCCCAACTCAAGGTAACTTTGAACAAGACAGAAGAGGTACAAGATCTTCTTGTTGAAAAACTTTCTAATCTAAGTCACCTCTCTGTACTTGATGCGCAAAAAGAGCTTCTTGCTGTTGTAGAACGTGAATTCGATGAAGATCTCATGACTCGTCTACACAAGCTTGAATTAGCAGGAAAAGAAAAGCTTGAAGCTCGTGCTCGCGATATTATCGTTTCTTCAATTCAACGGATGAGTACTCATATCGACAGTGAATTCTTTGTGACAAACATCCACCTCGAAGAGGATGCAATCAAAGGTAAAATCATCGGAAAAGAAGGACGAAACATCAAAACGTTTGAACGCCTCACAGGGGTTGAGTTGCTTGTGGACGACACTCCTTCAATGGTAACCATCTCTTCTTTTGATCCTGTGCGGAGATATATCGCCAAGATCGCTCTCGACAATCTTCTCAAAGATGGCCGAATCCAACCCGCTAAAATTGAAAAAGAAGTTGAACAAGCTGAAAAAGAAGTTCAAAAAATTATCAAAGAGAAAGGAGAACAAGCTGCCTATGAGTGTGGAGTGTTCGGGCTCGATTCAAAAGTTCTTCATATTCTCGGAAGACTACATTTCAGAACAAGTTATGGTCAGAATGTTCTCGAGCATTCCAAAGAGATGACGCATATTGCTGGTATGATCGCTGAAGAAGTTGGAGCAGATGTACGAATCGCAAAAGCGGGCGCACTTGTGCATGACATCGGGAAGGCGCTTGATCATGAAGTACCAGGAACACATGTCGAGATTGGAAGACGAATCCTTCAAAAATTTGATACAAACCCTTTGATTATAAAGGCGATGCAGTCACATCATGATGAATATGCACACGAAACTCTCGAGTCTGTAATCGTAACTGTTGCTGATGCAATCTCTGGTGGACGACCGGGAGCACGACGTGAAAACGTAGAGAATTTTATCAAACGTCTCGGTGAACTCGAATCAATTGCAAACAGCTTTGAAGGTGTTGAAAAGTCATATGCCCTATCGGCAGGACGAGAGATCCGTATCTTCGTTTCACCTGAAAAAATATCAGATTTTGAAGCTCACGAACTCGCTCGAACCATTGCTTTACGGATAGAAAAAGAGCTCAAATATCCAGGTGAAATCAAGATTACCGTCATCCGAGAACACAAAGTTATAGAGTTTGCACGATAAATTGACGGTTGTCAAAATACATGCTGTATTTTGCATTATATTGCACAATATAATGGATTTTCTATAATAATAGGAGCTTTACACATAAGCGACCTTAGCAGTTAATAAATTTGATCATGAACAAAGCAAGTCTTGTTGAAAAAGTTCAAGCAGTACTTGGCGGAACAAAAGCGGATGCAGAACGAGCAGTAGAAGCGCTTTTTGAAGCTATTACTGGAGAATTGAAAAAAGGTGGTGAAGTTTCAGTAGCAGGATTCGGAATCTTCTCAGTGAAAGCTCGAGCAGCCCGACTTGCACGAAACCCACGAACAGGTGAATCTGTAAAAGTTGCAGCTATGAACGTTCCAAAGTTCCGAGCAGCAAAAGCTTTGAAAGACACAGTAAAATAAATACATAGGTCTGACCTATGTATAGGAAATAATTTCTTTACTTTCTATAGAAACAAAAAACCACTGCGGAAGATAGTGGTTTTTTGTTTGTGTGTCATTTTGGATTAGTTCCGTGATCTCGTGATTGGTATGTAATTCTATAATACGTGGACAGTTTCACTTCCCTCAAGCTTGAATTTTAGAGTTCGTATTACTTTTGATTCAGGAGTATCTATTTCTGTATCATCAAAACCATAACCAGTCAGATATATTAATCCATTTTCAATTGTGATACTAGTTAAAGCAGTTTTCCATGCACTTGATCCTCTGTATAAGGGTTCGAAAGAAGCATATTTTCCTACAATTGCGTAAGTGTCTTTATTGCCTTTGTTTAATATTATATGAAGACCGATTCCACACGATGCTCCACAATGCACTTCCTCAACAATAGCATCTTCAAAACCATCTCCATTAATATCACCCTTTGCCATAATCTTTCCATCTGGAAATTCTTTTAAGAAAAAAGAGTCGGAAATTTGAGACTCTGCTTTCACCCCTGTACATACACCCACTCTTCCTCCAACTTCAAAGTAACACATACCAGTTGCACAATCGGTGTCTTGTAGACAACTGCCACCAACTTGTACATTTGTATTTGTTTGAACTGAACTTTTTTCATTACTCATCTTCGCAACACAAGCTCCTATATTCCCTCCTGGTTTGAAGTAACAAATTTCACTATCTCTACAATCTGAATTTTCAACACACTGCCCCTTATTTTTTTCATCTACAAGAGATTGGGTGTTATTGAGGATATCTGAAATACCATTTGTTGATGTGGCATTTGGATCGCTTTCATCCAGTTTGTTAAATTTTAAAAGACTCAAATCACTTTGAGTATAAAAGTATGCTCCACCACCCATAATCGCCAACACTAATATTAATCCTAATAATGATAAGAAACCTTTTTGTGAATTCATGAACTAATTATACATCTACCCTAGAAATGTAAAGCGGATCATGCTTCGAGAATATTTCTGCATATCGATCTTTAAGTATTTTTGTAACTGGTCCTATTTGTCCTGATCCAATTTTACGAGCATCAATCTCATTAATGTGTGCTACAAAAGACGATGTTCCACAAGCAAATGCTTCATCAGCAATATATAACTCTGTCAGATCAATAGTTCTTTCTTCAACTTCAATACCAATTTCTTTTGCACATTCCAAAATAGTTTTTCGTGTGATGCCCTCAAGAATGTCACTATTTTTGCCAGGTGTAATTAGAACACCATTTCGAATAATAAAAATATTTGCCGCACTAAGTTCACACACATGACCTTCTGAGTCAAGAAAAACGCAATCATCATATCCGCTATCGATCGCATCCTGCTTCCCAAGAACAGAATTAACATATGCTCCATTTACTTTTGCTCGTGATGGAATCGCAGAGTCTGCAACTCGTCGCCATACACTTGTTTTTAGCCGTGCTCCTGATTGAGGAAGGATAGGTTTTGCTTCATATATAAAAAGACTGAGTATTGTTTCAAGCCCTCTAGATTTTGTTCCTGGTACAAGTTCACTTACATGAACCGTTGCTCTTACAAATGATAATTCTTTTAAATTATTTGCTTGAAGTACTTCTGATACTGCTTTTTTGAATTGATCAAAATTCCAATGTGCTTCAAAAGTATCGATGCCAATAATTTTGGCAGAATTTATAAGGCGCTCGTAATGATCAGTAAGTCTAAATACTCCAGTTTCTTGATTTGATACAGTGACAGGAAATAGTGTATACACACTCAGACCATAAAGGACTGCTGAACTTGCAACACTCAAATGAGCTTGTTCAATCGGAACGATCTTATCTTTGAAGTATGAGAGTGGATATGTGTGGGTCATTGAAGATATTATACATGGAATGGGTAATTTGTAGGGATAGTAAAGGAGAATCGGTCACAAGTCCAATAATGTATATTTTATCAGTAGGGAGAATCGTCCCACAGTTTCTAAGTTCACATCGTCGCAAGCTCCTCGTTCACTAAGAACTGCTGGACCCGGCTCGCGACCCAGGTCTTTCATTTCATTCAAGACACAGGGTACCCCGCTCCGCCGTTCGATTCTCTCGCCACTATCATACGGAAAATAAATAAGAGAGGCATTCCTATAGGAATGCCTCTCTTATTTATTTTCCG
>JAYSRX010000016.1:0-2228 GCA_043720795.1 Minisyncoccota bacterium
GTCCAAAGTTTTTACTAATACGCTCCTGTACAGTTGCAATATCAATATCTTCTTTAAATGTAAATTCAAGAACTGATCCTCCTGTGAATTCGATCCCTAACTTAAGACCAAACAAGATAGTTACGACAACAGAAGCAAGTACAACCAATGCAGAGAGTGAAATAAATATTTTTTTATATTTGAGAATAAACATACCTATTTTTTAATATTAGTAATACCTTTTGAATACAGGAATCTGCTGACAGGTCCCATCTCCCCTGACTTGGCAATCGCAAACAAAAGCACTTTGGAAATAACAAGTGAACTGAACATAGACAAAGCAACTCCGAGAAATAGAATCAGAGCAAAACCTTTTATCAATGCAACGCTTGAGAACATATAGAGGATTACCGCTGCAATAATATTGGTAATGTTACCGTCACGAATAGATGTCCAGGCACGATCAAACCCATTTGTAAGTGCCTCCATGAGAGATTTTTTACGATCAAGTTCCTCTTTTATACGTTCAAAAATAAGGACATTTGCATCAACTGCAATACCGAGTGAGAGAACAAATCCAGCAATTCCCGCTGCTGTAAGAACTACAGGAATTACTTTAAAGAGTGACATCATCATAAGAACATAGAGAGCAAGGGATGCTGTTGCGACAAGTCCCGGTAGTCGGTAGAACAAGATCATGAAGAGAGAGATAAGAATGAATGCATACAGGAGGGCTTGAGCTCCAATCAGTAAAGTGTGTTGTCCGAGTGATGCACCAATAGTCTGAGTGTTGATAAGTTCGATAGGAAGTGGAAGAGCACCAAAGTTTAAGTTGTTCACGAGATCTCGAGCTTCTACTGCAGTAAAATCACCATTTATCTGTGCTACTCCACCAGAAATCTTGGATTGAATGATTGGGTTAGAAATAAGATCTCCATCCAAGAAAATCGCAAGTTCTTTACTAATATTATCCCCTGTCACTTGTTCAAAAATCTTACTTCCTTCATCACTAAATTCAATGGATACAAGTGGCATCCGAGAAGCAGGATCGAAAATAAGATTCGCTCGTTTTAAATTCCCACCTGTTAGTACTGGTTTTTGATATGCAGAAGCAATAAGCTGTGCAATTTTATCAGGTGAAGAACTGGCTGCGAGGATTTGTGCTTGCAACGCCTCTTGGTTAAGGTCTGTTTTTAAAAGCTTGAACTCCAAAAGAGGTGTTTGTCCGATTGATTTGATTGCCTCATCCACATTGGTTACACCAGGCAAATCAATAGTGAGTCTGTGTTTGTCTTTTTCATTACCAAAACTACTTCCAGTCTCGGTCTGTATAACCGGCTCAGATACTCCGAATATATTTATTCGTTTTTCAATTGTTTGTCTGAGTACGTCCATTGATTTTGAAATATCTTCTGGTGGCACTCCTGACACATCAGCTCGATATACGAGATGAGTTCCACCATTTAGATCCAAACCGTATTTAAATTTGTACTTGGATTGGTCGGCTATTTCGGTAGAATACACGAAATACCCAAGTGCCACTCCAATAAGTAAGATCAATCCTGCAAAAATCCTATATTTTATCATAAGTCGGATTATACACCTTTTTCATGAACAGTACGTACTTCCATAGTATTAAAAGTAATGTCGTAATTGTGTACATGCCCAGAGCGTGGGTGATTTGGGTCAGGCTCCAATTCGATAAAAAATAAAGACATAAGATAATAAAGTTTGATAATTGGAGCCTGACCCGAATTACACTCCCAAAAACTCATTTTTCATATGATCCTTATGGACCGATCTCGAATATCTTCTCATAGACATGAGGATACCGAGTGCCATAAATGTCACAAGCATGTGAGATCCCCCATAACTCATAAATGGGATCGTAATCCCTGTTACTGGCATTATTCCGACGTTCATCCCAATGTGCACCAGAAGGTGCGCAACAAACATAATACTTATACCCACCCCAAAGAGAATTTCAAAGTTAGTGGCCCCATTCACTGCTGTTTTGAGTATGCGCCACAAGACCAATATATACAGCAGAAAAAGGATTATCACTCCCACAAATCCCCATTCTTCGGCATATGCAGCAAAGATAAAGTCGGTCTGGTACTCAGGTAAGAACTTGAGACGAGATTGAGTACCATATCCTAGACCCTTACCAAGAATCTGACCTGAACCCACTGTAATTGTCGATTGATAGGCGTTATATCCTACTCCTCGAATGTCTTGCAGTGGGTGTA
>JAYSRX010000017.1:0-2181 GCA_043720795.1 Minisyncoccota bacterium
TTAGTGATTAAGAGAGTTGATGGGAAGTATATTATTTTGTGATTTAACACATAATTAGTTTACCCGAACAATTCACTATGACTTCCAATATTCATCAAGAGAAGAAGCAGATGCATATATTTATTTCTTACCAATTAAATCTTTATGCAATTCTTCGATGGTAGAATAACGTTTACCATATTTTAGTGCATGTTCTGCTTCTTGAAGCATTTCTTTTTCTTGTGCCCTAGTAAATCCATTTACTGTTCGAATTTCAAAAGGAATTGATTGTGTGATAATCACATTTTTTAAAAATAGTTTAATCGCAGAAGAAAAATCAAGACCCATCTTATCTAGTGTCTGTTGAGCTTTGCGTTTGGTCTCTTTATCTACACGAAGTTGAATTGTTGCATCACTTGTTTTCATATAGTAAATATGTAGCAAATGTAGTGACATTGTCAATACATATATTATTTTATCTTTTATAAAAATTATTTTAAAACATCCTCTTGTGAATACATTCTTTGACAAAACAAACATGTATGTTTATATACAGGCAAACACAGCACCACCATGTACCCCATAGCACCACCATCAGTCCTCTCCAAACAAAAAGAAGTTGGAAGTCCACTCATCATTACCCTTGAAAGAACTTCAGAAACAGAGCAGTGGATTGCCTCCATAGAAGAAGCCTTGAAAGTCGAATCAGAAAATGAAGATCTCAAACGCCAACCGCGCGACGGTGATCTCCACTGTCGGATCGATATAGTCAAAACCCTTCTCATCAAACTCAAGAACGAAGATTCTTTTGATTTATGGGAAGTCTATGAAGAGATTAGGAAAGAAGTAAATTCTTCACCAATTCTTGGATATATGTTTCAAGTTATCTGCAACGAACTTTTTGGAGAATAACTCCACAAATTCCTTTCAAGGTCCACCGCATGCGGTGGACCTTTTACTTTTCGTTATTTGCCAAAACAATACATCTATAGTATTAATTGTATTCAATGTCATACAAACTTTTAATTGTTGAGTCCCCTGCAAAAGCAAAGACTATTGAGAAATATCTTTCGGATATTGGTAATTACAAAGTAGCTGCTTCTGTTGGACACATACGGGATTTACCAAAATCAAATAAAAAAGCCATCGATATCGAGAAGGGCTTTGTTCCACATTATGAAGTTTCTCCTGGAAAAGAAAAAGTTATCGCTGGATTAAAATCTCTTGTTAAAAATGCAGAAGAAGTATTACTCGCGACTGACCCCGACCGTGAAGGTGAAGCAATTGCATGGCACCTCAAAGAGGTTTTGAAATTGAAAAATCCAAAACGAGTAGTCTTCCATGAAATTACCAAAGAAGCCATCAAAGAAGCAGTCGGACATCCGCGACATATTGATGACGATCTCAAACAAGCACAAGAAGCACGTCGAGTTCTTGATCGTCTTGTTGGATACGATCTCTCGGGAATCATTTGGAAAAAAGTTCGCTACGGACTTTCTGCAGGACGAGTACAATCTCCTGCCCTTCGAATCATCATGGAACGAGAACGACAGATCCGTGCATTTATTCCAGAAACATTTTGGATTATCGACGCCATTTTTGATGATGGAAAAAAGAACAAAATCCCAGCAAGTTGCGAAGCTGATCTCAAAGATAAAAAAACAGTCGATGATATTCTAGAAAAATCAAAAAAAGATGCATGGCATATTGTCGACATCAAAAAGACTCAAGCCAAACGAGCACCCAAAGCTCCGTTTACAACTTCTACCCTTCAACAAGCTGCAAGTACACGACTTGGATATTCTCCGTCTCGAACAATGATCCTCGCTCAAAAGTTATACGAAGCAGGACACATTTCATACATGAGAACAGACAGTACAAATCTTTCGGTTCAAGCAGTTGGTGAAATTCACAAATACATTACCAAGGAATTTGGCGCACCATACATCCAAACTCGATCTTTTGGTAAAAAATCAAAGAACGCACAAGAAGCTCACGAAGCAATTCGACCAACGAATATGTCTGCACAATCCAAAGGTGTAACAGATGAACAAAAACGGTTGTATGATTTGATTTGGAGACGAACAATCGCATCCAACATGATCGACGCGCAAATCATGCGAACAAAGATTTGTACTGTCTGTTCTCATGTATGAAATGTGTCCTGCTTCGTATAACTTTTGAGCGAGGATCATTGTTCGA
>JAYSRX010000018.1:0-2144 GCA_043720795.1 Minisyncoccota bacterium
TTTTCATGTTATTTTTTAAATAAATTAATAAAGAAATCTTGAGCTTTGATATTTATCAATAAGTTACTTATCAAAATATATGACATAAACATAATAAGAAAACCTATAACTACTCGTCTAAATATGTCTTTTGCTTTTTGTACCTGACTTGCATTACCTGTCGAAGTTATCATCAAGAATCCTGCATACATAAACATACTCGCCACTATAAACCCTGCAAAAATAAACACGAGATTAACCACAGACTGAAAAAGTTTATTAAGATCACCCACATCACAATCCGGCTGAGGAGATCCGTTTTTACTTATTCCACCACATTGGACAAGCGGTTGATCTGCGCTTGTTCCAGGACCTTTGGGCTTGTCCAATTGACCAGATGAATTCCGAGGTGTTGGAGTTGGTTGATGAGAAGGTATATGCCCAGCAAAGACAAAGCTTGGAATAACTACCAGAAGAAAAATAAAACTTATAAAAATATTTTTGAAGTTATTCATTTGCGAGAAGTAATACTAATTTTTCATTCGCTCGCTCGATCGCTTCACTAATTTCATATTGCCCAGACACAATTGTATCTATCAGTTCTTTGACTAACGCATCTGTTCCTGCAATATTGGGTTCAAGTATTCCTTGTGCCATAATTGCAGATCGATTAAATACGCTTTCATAACGATTGGAAACATTTGATGTGGCGAGCAGTTCTTTGAGAACAGAAGGAATTCTAAACTGGTTAGCAAAAACCATTTGTGCACCAGGAGACGTGAGTGATCCAATAACATTCACTGCTCCTGTGAGATTAGGACTTGAGAGTGGTACGGCGAGTGTATGCATTGATCCATATGTCACTTTGCGTGTACTGCTCAAGGATTGTGGTACGACTGATATGTCAAAATTCAGATTCGGATTCAAACGCTTGATAGTCTCAAGTTCGGACGCATAGCCAATATAAAAAGCCAAATCTCCCGATATGAATGCGGTTTGAGAAGTTGGGAGAGACCTGTTCCATGAATAGATAGTCTTAGTTGGATTAGCAAATTGTGTAAAGAAATTAGATGCTGCATATGCGGGGTTGAGAGTAAAATTCAAATTATCATCAAACAAAGAAACATACACTATTTCATTAGTTTGTGAATCTCTATCTCGTTTGATAACGGGATTACCAGCTTGCAACACGAGTGTCCAGAAAATATCCTTTGCATTGGTTATGTTATCAAATGCCCCTAATGCAATTGTACTTTTTGAAATATTAAAAGATGAGTCTTTGGAAGTGAGTGTTGGAGCAAGTGAGAGAACTTCGGTCCATGTCTCAGGGGGTTTTGAAAATCCTGCATTGTTGAGAATATCCTTGTTGTAATACATTATCAATGGATCAACAAGAAACGGAACCCCGAGTAATCCTTCGTCTGTTACCAAAAGTGAAGACTCATCAATAAATGCGTCCTCGTAGTCACGAAGTGGGAAAGATACAAAAGGAATAGTCTGCATGCGCTTTTGACTGCTTATGATCTGCTTTTCATTAAGAAGAACAAGATCAGGACCTCGGTTTTCGGCAATAGCTGTCAAAAGATCATTTTCAAAAGTGAGAGGATCTTTTTCCACATATGTCAGTCCTTCTATCTTTTTTTCTTCACCTTCCAGTGTCTGAAGTGCAGTATTAAAATCAGATTCAGGAACTGTCCCCCACAATGTCACATCTCCATACGAAGATGTTCCATCACTTCTTCCTGTGAATAATGAGAACATTATCACAGCAGCTATTATCGCAACTATCGACACGCCGATTAGTACAACCTGAATGATATTTATATTTTTCATATGTTATCTAGATTGTACTATAAAACCGTAATGGTGTTCACCTGCATTTATACTTTTGACTGTGTACAACTGCACTTTTTCAAAAAGTTCATGTGCACGAGCCTCGTTCACTACATGTTGAGGTGCAGGTCCGATACCTCCAAATGATTCTGCCCAATCTACAATTAGAGCCATTCCTTTTGGTTTGAGTATTCGCTTTATTTCTGTTGCAAATTTTTGAATATCATCAAGTTGAAAAAGTGTATTCGCGATAACGATTCGGTCTATGCTCGCTGTTTGGATCGCAATACCATTTACATCATCCATATCATCCCATAATACAGAAACAGAAG
>JAYSRX010000019.1:0-2124 GCA_043720795.1 Minisyncoccota bacterium
TTACCCAAAAAATTATTGATTATATGCTTACGCAAATGCCTCCAGAAAAGATTTCACTTGGAATCCCTTTGTATTGCTGGAAGTGGGACAATACTCTTAATGCAAGAGTCGGGGCCACAACACACAGGCTTGCTTTGAAGGAATATTCAAAAGGTAAAAATAAAGATCGTGAATATTTTGCAGAACTTGGTAATGAAGCATTTACATTTACATCAAATGATACTGAATACACAATTTGGTGTGAAAGTGAAGAAAGTATCGAGGTCAAAATGGAATTGATTAAAAACTACAATCTTCGTGGTTTTTCTGCATGGGCACTGGGACAAGAGCCTACCTGGTTGTGGAAAGTACTAAAGAAGTATTAAAAATATACTCAAATAGAGATCACTTGTCCACTTGCTTTCGTTAGGGGTAAGGGTCTATTATGTATATATGATTACTGAACAAGAATGGCACAGATTAGAGATATTGTTGGATACAAAACTCGAGCAGAAGCTTGAGCAGAAGCTTGATGAAAAGCTCAATGTCCGTTTTGCTGCGTTTGAAGAAAAAATGGATAAAAAACTCGATGCAAAACTCGATGCAAAGTTCGGTGAGTTTGCAATACTTATGAAAAATGCCTTTGACGAAGTTCATTATAAAATAGATTCTTGTCTTGAAAGACTTGATAATCATGATTGGCGTATTAGTCGAGTTGAACATGGTCTCGTAGATGTCAAAAAGGTCATTCGAATTTAATTGACTTTCCCCCTAATACTTGTTATATTATTTGAGTAAGTAAATCTCGCTAGTTTTTGTCTTCACACATTTGTTGAAGATATAAAGGTTATTGTCTTTATTAGAAAACTGCATAGAGACAATACCTTACGCAATTATTTAACCAAATTACCCGCAATCTGCGGGCAATTCTCACTATATACAAAAATATGTATCAAAATACACGAAGTGGTGACTCATCACGATCAGGAGGCTTTTCAGGCGGACGATCAGGTGGATCATCTTCATTTAGCCGAGGAGGCGACCGAGGCGGATATCGCGGAGGTTCTTCTCGAGGAGGTTCATCTTTTGGTGGACCACGAAGACAATCATCAGGAGGCCGAGGAGGAAGATTCCAAGGTTCTCATATTGATGTCTCAAAATTTATCAACAAAGCAATAGTCACTGAAGAAGTGGTAGAGTTTATCCCAAAACATGCGTTTTTGGATTTTGAACTTGATACACGAATCAAAAAGAATATCACTAAAAAAGGATATATAACTCCGACTCCAATTCAAGATCATGCTATCCCGCATGTACTTGCTGGTGTCGATGTTGTAGGTATCGCAAACACAGGAACAGGTAAAACTGCCGCATTCCTCTTGCCTCTTATTCACAAAGTACTTGAAAACAACGACGAACAAATCTTGATCGTTGTTCCTACTCGAGAACTTGCAACACAAATCGACGACGAATTCCGAGCGTTCTGTACAGGAATGGGAATCTTCTCCGCAGTATGCGTGGGAGGAGCACCTATTTTCAAACAGATCAAAACACTTCGATTCTTTAACAACTTCGTAATTGGAACACCAGGACGAATCAAAGACCTTATCGAACGACGAGTCCTTGATCTCTCTACATTCAATACACTTGTACTGGATGAAGCAGACCGAATGCTTGATATGGGATTCATTAACGACATGCGATATTTTATCGACAAGATGCCAAAAGAACGACAAACACTCTTCTTTTCAGCTACTATGTCAAAAGAAATTGAACGATTGATCGGAGAATTTCTCAAAGAACCAGTTCGGATTTCTGTAAAAACAGGAGACACTGCAAAAAGTGTTGACCAAGATGTTGTACATATCAAAAGAGGAGAATCAAAAGTTGATGTTCTCTTTGATTTGCTTAAGCAACCAGGATTCGACAAAGTTATCGTTTTTGGTAAAACAAAACATGGGGTAGAACGACTCGCTGATGCACTTCTAGACAAAGGTATTCGAGCCGAATCTCTTCATGGAGACAAGCGACCAGCACACAGACAACGATCACTTGATGCCTTCAAAAAAGACAAAGCACAAGTTATGGTTGCGACTGACGTTGCTGCTCGAGGAATCGACGTTTCTGGAGTATCTCACGTGATCA
>JAYSRX010000020.1:0-2118 GCA_043720795.1 Minisyncoccota bacterium
GTTTCATCAATTTGCTCAAGAAACTAACGAATTTGAAGATATTCTTAAAATTGCATCTAATTCTATGAGCAGAAGCAATTCTGGATTGTTTGCTGGCTAATTCCTGACCACCTCTGCTGATCTCCATGTAGTCTTCACTCCGATTTATCTATTCTTTATTCTATTTATTCAACTTTTAACAATATCCCTTCACTCCCTTTCTCTTTCTTTATCTTTTTTTCCAATTACTTTTTTCCCCATTTTTATCTTATTTCGCCTGTCTTTTTCTTTCGCTATTAAGGGTTTAGTTGCTTATACGATCTCTCGTAAATTATTGAGTATATTATGGACAATCTCTACTTCAGTCTTTTTTCTCAAGACTGGATGTGACTACTTTCATGCTGTAAATATGTTATTTTTGACCTCACTGTTGTACAGTAGATTAACTAATGTAAAAAGATTAAATTGATAAATTTTGAATCAAATGATGACTCGTGCGCCTTCAAAGCGATGTACCGTATTTCTGTACCATGATGTGTGCACTAAAATTACTCCCTGTCTTACCCCATAAAAGCGATGATTTCACTGTAGACCGAAGTCGTGAAAGAAGGTAGCCACCTGATGACTGCTCATACGTATCCATGTCTCCTCGATTAGATCCACGAGATCCGCACTGTAGATTTTCTCCTCGAATGCATCTCATATCACGGTGACGTCAGCCAACTTATAGGTAGAATACAATCGAATCGCGTGAGCAACCTTCTCATCCTAACGATGAAAATAATAGATAGCACTATATGCAGCACTTCTTGGCACTCTACACGCATTCATCTCTAATCGAAAGACTTCGTTCTGCTACACTGCAGTAAAGTTTACGATCTCAGCACACAACGTAATCCTCTTTCCAACTATTAGCCTATTGGACCTCTAAAAATCAGCAACATGAACAAATCAAATCAATACGAGAGGACGAGGGGGGTCTAAAAAGGAAGCAGAAGTGAATAATACGATCTGATTGAATGAAGTTGAGTGCAAATTGCTCAAAGGCTATCGATAAACTACTGTAGAATTTCGAGGGGCGCAATAATTGCAGAACCACCTCTTTTACAACCAGGAAGTGTTGTTGCCTCTCCTGTCATAACATCTAAATTATTCGTTTCATTTGATAATCTTGTTTTACAATCATTTATTACTATTGATACCTGAATATGATCTATTTTTATATTACATTCTTGGGGAATTTTTTCGGTCGATGCATCTTCAAGTACCACTTCTCAACCCAAATACGCTTGTCATGGACTCGGGACTTCAATAACGACGTTTCGTTCATTTTATCCGACTCATATAGTTACTAATCCCGTTACTACCGACCAGAAAACTAATGAAACATCTCGATGAGAAAAAAAACAATTAATAATTGGCACGCCAATAAATTTTTTCTCTCCCCACAACAAAAAGCAACGACAGCGGGTTCAGGAAAATGAAAAGTACACTCTTACACGGAAATACTCGACCGACCTGGCTTTGGACCATTTGAACCTCCTATCGATCTATCTCGATCTCATCTGCACTTCACTTGCTATCTTTGGCAGAACCAGCAGTGTAGCTGTAGCAGTGACCGTGTTCCCGTCGGGATTCATTACTCTGTAACCATGAGAGTCTTAAAGATTGGCCTGGAGTGGTTCATAAACCCAGATCACACACCGTTTTTTGTTGCAAAGGAGCTAGGATGGTTCAAAGAAGTAGGGCTTGAGATTGAACTGATAGAGCCAAAAGCTCATATGGATCCTATGGATGATATATGTGCGAAACGTCTCGATGTTGCAATAACGGAGCCACTACACGTTATTTCGGATCGCGCTGAAGGCCAGAAAGTTATAGGCTTCGCACGATTTCTGCACACAAATGGTGGTGTTATGTATTTGAAGGGCCAGGGAATCGACAGACCACGCGATATGAACAAAGCTGGATTGCGAGTTCAGTACCCAGGAGCACCAGGTGAATTAATTTCCCGACAATCTCCAACAGATCTGCCTACATACAATCTAAAAGAGCTTTTTGATTTCAGGACCTGGAGGACCAGCTATTTTGTCATCGATGATTGAAGCCGATGGTGGTCAATGTGATGTATCGTCTTTT
>JAYSRX010000021.1:0-5886 GCA_043720795.1 Minisyncoccota bacterium
TCTCGAATACAAGTTCAAAGTTCTTCCTTCAAATACTACGGAGGTGATTCTCGTCATCGGATATCTAGGGCACAAGATCAAAGAATATTTTGGAGATGCATATAATGGAATTCCGATTCGATATGTCCAGCAAACAGAAATGAACGGTACGGCAGGTGCACTGTGGCTCTGTCAAAAATTCATCACCGGACCATTCATGGTTCTTATGTCTGATGATATATATGCAAAAGAAGATCTGGAAAAACTTTCCCATACTCCAAAAGATGACTGGGCGATTCTTGTATATCCTGATGTTCCCGGAGTAAAAGCCAGCAAGATTATAAAAAATGAAAAAGGAAATCTTGTTGAAATATTCGAAGACTTCCAAGGCACATCTCCCTATAATTTAATCTACACTGGAGTATGCGTACTTACCCCAGAAGTTTTTTCAAAAGAAATGTTCAAACTTTCAAGTGGTGAATTTGGTCTTCCTCAATCCTTTACGCAATTCGCGAATGAGAAAAAGATAAAAGTTTTTGAAACAGATAACTGGATACGGATTACTGCTCCAGAGGATCTCCTGTAAATTCAAGTCCGCTTTTCTTTCTGTTCTTTATCCAGACACACAGGATTGCAATCGTTGCACCAAGTGTATTGAATACAAGATCAAGTGCATTGTTTACATATCCTCCTACACCATTACCTGGGAACATAAGTACTGAGATGAATTCAATTATTTCATTTATAGCACCAAGACCAATGGCTCCTAATATAGTAATGAGGTACACACCGAATCGATATGGGTTATATGTATACCGTTTGAGGAAGTGGAAGATAATAAATGCACAGACACCAAAACCGAAACCATGTACAAGTTGATCGTATTTGAGAAGTCTCATTTCCCCCTCTCCTGTATAGAGAGGTATAAGTTGATACCCATACAATACTCCATCTCCAACAGGAACACTTCCTCCAGCAAGATGAAGCAAACCCCACACCGAAAGTACCCAAACAATACCTTTTGTAAATTGAGAAATCGGAAGAGTGGCAATCACTAATATAAATAGTCCGATAACAATAAGCATATACCAAATGAATTCACCATCTTTTTTGGATATAAAATAAAGTGCAAACGGAAGAAGATATGCCAAAGTAAATATGAGAGTGGCTTTGTATTCGTTAAGTGTATTCATGGTTTTGAGTATATATCATTTTATAAAAAATGCCCCATGTCGCCCAACAAAAGCGACATGAGGTCTTACAGCAAACGATTTCAGATATCAGAAAACCAACAGCCCTAACCACGGAGGCTTGTGCACTGATTCCTCCTCATACTTTAACGGAGGAACAGTGCACACCAACCGAGGTTGCGGGTGGAAATCATTTGGAGTCGAAGGTAGTTCAGAATCAGATAGATACCAATCTTTCTCACTCACCTGACGCATAGTTGGAACAATCATGAATTGAAACATGAGTTGCTCTGATTTTGGCGCAGTAGGCAAAGCGGGAGATGTCGGAACGACATCAATAACCAAAGAAAGTGGTTGTGAACTTGGCAATGGCGACGCAGTAAATCCAGCACCACATACAAGCGCCATACCCACCAAAGCGGCACTTCGATAAAAAGGAGCTTTCATTTATTTGATTAAACCACTTTTTTATTTTTATGCAACACACGCGCGCACATTATAGATTCCCAAATCGGCGGCTTTTTCTTATACTGAATACATGACCTCCAGACAAATCGAGAATTTTCAGACCGAAGTGCTCACCTACTACACCGACAATAAGCGCACAATGGCATGGCGGGATATTTCTAATCCATACAAGATTTTTGTTTCAGAAATGATGCTCCAACAAACTCAAGTCGAACGAGTCAAAATCAAATACGCAGAATTTATAAAAAAGTTTCCAACAATCAAATCTGTTGCCCAAGCTGAAAAATCAGAAGTACTCAAAACATGGCAAGGCCTCGGGTACAATCGGCGAGCACTTTTTATCAAGCGCGCCTGTGAAGAAATAATTTCCACACACAAAGGAGTATTTCCAAAAGATTTTGTAACACTTCAAACGCTTCCAGGAATTGGACCTTCGACAGCTGGGGCGCTGTGTGCATTCGCATATAATCAACCTGTATTTTTTATCGAAACCAATGTGCGTGCAGTAATACTTCATTTCTTTTTCAAGAACAAGGAAAAAGTTTCTGATAAAGAAATTATGGAGGTGTTGAAGAAAGTAAGTCCGTTTTGTCACACTGAACTAGAAGTGTCGTCATTTCCAAGAAGAGACATATACAGTCGTCATCCCTGCGAAGGCGGGGATCCAGGATCACAAAACGCAAAACAAAGCTGTTCAGAGGACATGAGTCACGAATCGTTACATAATATTTTTAATCGAGAAATCCCTTCAGGACTGGATTCCCGCCTTCGCGGGAATGACGTGCTAACTACCTCCCCTCGCGATTGGTACTACGCACTCTACGACTACGGAACATTTCTCAAAAAATCTCTCGGTAAGAAAAAGAAAACTGAACTTCACCAGCAAAGCAAGCATTACAACAAGCAAAGTCAGTTCGAAGGATCATTTAGACAGAAGCGAGCAGGTGTTCTCAAACTCAAATTAGATCAGCCTGATATTTCTGATACAGAAATTATTTCAACATTAAAAATTACTGAGCAAGAATTGGGAGATGTTCTTTTTTCTTTAGATAAAGACGGAATGATATAAATCCCCTTTCCAAAATTGAGGCTTTGAAAAGAAAAAGAGGCTTTCGCCTCTTTTTCTTATTCCCGATTGTCTTTTTTGATCTTCTTTTTTCTTTTCTTTAACTTAGCTTTATCTTTTTCCTTTACTGACTTTGCTACTTTTTTACACGCAGCATCAATAATTTTTCCTGCAATATCAAGCTTGGTCGCAGTTTCAATTCCTTGCAGACCTGGAGAAGAATTCACTTCAATAACAAGGGGGCCCCTACTTGAAAGCAACAAGTCTACTCCAGCAACTGTAAGTCCCATAAGTTTTGTGGCTTCAAGTGCAGCAGAAATAATTTTTTTATCAATCTCAATGGACTTAGCTGTTCCACCTTTATGTAAATTAGATCTGAACTCATCTGCTTGTCCTGTTCGTTCCATCGCACCGACAACTTCTCCATCCACTACGAAGGCACGAATATCTTTACCATTCGCTTCCTGAATAAATTCTTGTACAATCAAATCTTTTTTAATTCCAGAAAAAGCTTCTACTGCAGATTTTGCAGAAGAGATTGAGTCAGCCTTGATAACTCCTGTACCATGTGTACCTTCGAGAAGTTTAAGGATCACAGGAGTACCTCCAACTTCTTTGATTAGATCTTTTACCTCTTCGGCTTTGGGGTGTCGTGCGAATACAGATTTTGGAATTCCTACTCCTGATTTTGAAAGAATCTGTAGGCTTCGAAGTTTGTCTCGAGATCTAATAAGTGCAGTCGATGTTAAAATAGATGCGATTCCCATAAGATCAAAATGTCGAATCACAGCAGCTCCGTATGTTGTAACAGATGCACCGATTCGGGGAATAATCACATCAATATCATGAAGCTCTTCTCCTTTGACGCGGATAGCTGGTCGTCCCTTTTCCATGATGAGATGACATTTTGTATGGTCTATAATTTGCACATCATGTCCTGCTTTTTCTGCAGCTTCAACAAGTCTCCGAGTAGAGTATATTTGTGGACTTCGAGATAAAATTGCAATTTTCATAAGTTTTTGTCAGTGAATGTTTTACTTGGGTCGATGATAAAGTGGTTTTTGATAATTTTTCTTCCTAACAAGATCGGACACTTGAGATCTTTCCGATTACTAAGTCCGAGAGTGGCTTTAAGTTCTTGGCCCCTCAGAACAATAGTGACCGGAACAGCATATCGATGTTGGACTTCTCCATTAGAGCTTCGTACTCGTCGCTCGTCGAACAAATCAGTTTCATAGACTTTGTTCTTAAATTCAGGATGAGCATCATCAAGAATAATGAATCTGATCCATCTTTTACCTTCGTGTTCAAATTCATTTACCAGACTGACGTGAATTGCTCCATTGTATGCACCGGTATCAACTTTGGCTTCGATTTCTCTCAGTTCAAATTCAGGAATAGCAACATATTCGCGTCGTCCGATAATTTCTTTTTGTTGTATAATTTTCTTCTTCATAAGATAAAGTTGATTGAGAATTTAAAACAGGTTCATTTTTACCTATTCTAGAGATAAGTCAAGTAGTGAGTCCGGATATATATAGTATATCAAGTATCAATATTAAACACACATGACACTCTTATATTTCTGTTTCTTCTGTAATTGAGATATCGACTGTTGTTGAAGCTGTTGTTGTTGCTGGAGTTTCATCCACTTCTTCAGGTTCAGGAACTGTTGTAGTTGCAACAGAAGTAGTAGAAGTAGTGGTTGTAGCTACAGGAACTGGATTTTCTTCATTCATTGGAGCTATTACAGGCTGACTAAAGATAAAAATACCTGCAATCAAAAGGAGGATCAAGATCAAGATAACTGGCACTATGTATCCTTTGTTTGTATGCATGATGTGTAATTTATCTACTAATACTCCTTAATTGTACTTCTTTTGTATAAGAGGTCAATTTACTCCGATCTAGGTATTTCTATAAATCTCCCTCCTCTCACAAGTACTTGGGCCCTTTATTTTATATAGCCCTTGTGTTATAGTGTTGTTCATCTTGAGAAGATGTAACAACATATAAATTTGTCCAAATATAACCAAAAAAATCAAACATCAATTAACGAATACATCCGTGCAAAGGAACTTCGAGTAATTGGTGCTGAAGGTGAAAATCTGGGCATACTCAAGACTAGTGAAGCCCTTTCAAAAGCAAAAGAATTAGAACTCGATTTGATAGAAATCAACCCACAAGCAGTTCCTCCGATCGCAAAGATCATGGACTACGGGAAGTATTTATACGAACAAAGCAAAAAGCTCAAGGCTCAAAAAGCAAAGGCCCATAATGTTGAGGTAAAAAGTGTCCAAGTAAAAGTGGCCACTTCCGAGAACGATCTCGGCATCAAAGCAAAGCGGGCTTCCTCATGGCTTGCCGAAGGACATCGTATCAAATTAGAGCTCTTCCTCCCTGGCCGAACCAAATATCTGAATCCAGAATTTTTGAATGAACGTCTCGGAAGAATTCTTAAACTTTTGACAGTCGACTACAAAGTCGCTGAAGAAGCAAAAAAAAGTCCAAAGGGTCTCACAATGATTATTGAAAAAACAAAGTAACATGAAAACTAACAAATCATTCACTAAAAGACTTAAGGTCTCAAAAAATGGAAAGATCACCAGTCGAGCGACTGGTCAAAACCACTTCAACGCAAAGGAGAGTGGTCGAAAAGGTCTAGCCAAAAAACGATCACGAGCTATCTTGCTTTCAAACAAGATTACCCGACGATTCTTACCAGGCATGAAAGCAGAAACTACAAATGTAGTGACTGCAGTTAAGACAGCAAACTAATATGACAAGAGTAAAACGAGGAACCATCGCAAACAAGACCCGAAAAAACAAACTCAAGATGGTGAAAGGGTACAGGTTTGGACGAAGTACCAAAGAACGAGAAGCTAACACAGCAATCAGACACGCCGGCAAATCAGCTTTCAACGACCGACGAAAGAAGAAAGGTAACTTTCGAGCTCTCTGGATCGTACGTTTGAACGCAGCGCTTCGACCATATGATATTTCATACAGTCGATTCATCGATAAGCTCCACAAAAGTGGAATACTGCTTAACCGAAAAGTTCTTTCAGAACTTGCTCGAACAAACCCAGAAAGTTTTGATCGAATCGTAAAAGAGATTTTGAAGTAAAGCTAATAGCGATTAACTACAAAAAACAACAGGCGCGCCCTTCGGGCGCGCCTGTT
>JAYSRX010000022.1:0-2046 GCA_043720795.1 Minisyncoccota bacterium
TTCACCGCGAAGACAAGTATAATGAAGACTCAGATAAACCAAACATTGCACAAATCATGATTGAAAAACACCGAAATGGTCCCGTAGGAATTTGTGATCTATACTTTGATGATAAAAAATCAACATTTCTCGATATCGACAATTCGAGTTATGGTAATGCACTCGATGACTTTTAATATATGAATCACATAGACGAACTTTCAGAATTATTCAGACAATTCCCAGGTATTGGACCTAGGCAAGCAAAACGCTTTGTATTTTTTCTTTTACGTAAAAATAAAGCATATACAGAAAAATTAATTTCTGAAATCCAAAATCTCAAACTTCTGACCAAACATTGTCCTCAATGTAACCGGTTCTTTTCAAGTGACAATCATCTTTGTGATATTTGTCGAAATGATAAAAGAGATGCTTCACTATTGATGATAGTAGCAAAGGATACAGATCTTGAAACAATTGAAAAAACTCATACCTATGATGGATTGTATTTTGTTCTTGGATCTACGCTCGCAGTCATGGAACGCGATCTTGAAAAATATGTAGATATACATACACTTATTGCACTTCTTAATACCAAAAAGCCTACGGAAGTTGTACTTTCACTTCCTGTGAATCCTGAAGGTGATCACACAGCCAATCTTGTAAAGATACTCATTCTCAAACATAAACCAGAAATGAATATAACGATGCTTGGAAGAGGTATTTCAACAGGTGTAGAGATTGAATACGTGGATACTGAAACGATTAAGAATGCGCTGAAGAATCGAGGGTAAAAACCTCATAGTTGTTAGCTATTAGATTTTAGTCAAAAACAAAAGCGCGACCCAAAGGGTCGCGCTTTTGTTTTAATTAGATAGAAAGTATTTCCACTTTCATCAATGTTTGTCGATGACCCTTTTTTACGAAATATCGACTTTTTTGTTTGTATTTGATAACTGTAACTTTTTTCTCTTTGGCAATATCTAGAACTTTTGCTTTTACAGTTGAGGCTGTAATGTACGGAGCTCCGATCACAGCAGTTGAACCATTATCAGTCGCCAAAACTTTATCGATAGTAATAGTATCTCCGATTTTAATATCATCTCCCAGTATTTCTACTTTAAGCTGATCACCTACCGCAACGATGTATTGTTTTCCACCTGTTTCGATGATTGCATATTCCTTTTTATCTACTGCTGTTTTCATATGTTTGCCCATTCTACCCTATTTTTTAAGTTTTGCAATAGGGTTTTATCCTTCGTATAGAGTTGACACTTTGATAATAAATTGTATCCTTACACCTGAATCCAAATGAGTAAGATCTTTTCCTTTATCTGTGTGATAGTCTGCTATCTCAGTCATCCCTTAGGACTCCTCACTCTCTTCTTGTTTTGGCTTTGGATAACAATGGCAACATGGTATACCCATGACCATATCAAGAAGCACGAAGTTGAGTACGCTCGAATAATTAAAAGATTATTTCCTGACTGGTAAACCAGTGCCCATCAAAAGTCCTCCTGCGACTCTGGTGGGCTTTTTTATTTTTATTCATCATCTTCACTCGTTTGAACCCCCTCTTCTATTAGTACAGGATCAAGACTTGCCGAATTTTCAGTAATTTTAATTATATCTTTGTCGATCTTTTTGAATTCTTTTGTTGAAAAATTATATTGATTAACCACTGTTCCAAGATTTTTTCCTAACTTATTGTGATAATCCTCGTATGATTTGAGGTGCTTACCAAGCTCACCTACGTACTTTCGTATTTGTTCGGCACCTTGGGCAATTTTGAACGCATTAAAACCATGCAACACTGATTGTAGATACGCAGCAAAAGTAGTCGGAGAAACAATGATTACTTTTTTATCATTATATGCATAGTCAATAAGGCTTCGTGAGTTAGAGTTCGAACCAACTCCGTTTACGATCAAATCATAGTAGATACCTTCAGCAGGAATATACATGAACGCAAAACCAAGAGTTTTTTCATCTGGCTTGATATATTTTGAAGTCTCATCGATTCTCTTTTTGAGATCGTTTTTAAAATCCCGTTCGAGTTCTGCTTTT
>JAYSRX010000023.1:0-5591 GCA_043720795.1 Minisyncoccota bacterium
CTTTCTATCCGATCTTTGGATGGTTATTAAATCCTGTCTTTGCAGGGTTTGCTATGGCAATGTCGAGTGTGTCGGTCGTTTCGAATTCATTACGGATTAAAAGTAAGAAATTATAAGTATGAAAACACACACATTACATGTATCAGGTACGCACTGTGCATCATGCAAAATCTTGATCGAAGATATCTTGAATGAGCAAGACTTCATACAAAACGCGCGAGTCGATCTGAAGAATGAGATCGTAGAAATAGAAACTGATAGAGATCAATCTTCTGAAGAATTGGCACAGATCCTGACAGATAAAATCAAGTCCTATGGGTATGCACTTTCAGTTGAAAAAACGACCAAGGAAAAACAGGGAGATGATGTCATCTGGAAAGCGCTGCCGATCGGGCTTGGCATTCTCATTCTCTTTTTCCTGTTACAAAAATCAGGGATTCTTAGCCTTGGGATTGGAGGGCAGACTACACCCGTCACAAGTTTTATTATTGGTCTCATTGCTTCGGTTTCAAGTTGTCTCGCTATAGTAGGAGGTCTGATATTGTCTCTGTCGGCAAAAATATCCCAAGACAACGTGAGTGATACGAAGACATTCCTGCTCTTCCATACTGCAAGAATTATCAGTTTTTCAGTATTGGGTGGTGTCCTTGGGGCTATGGGTAGTGCTATTGGTATTAACTTTACTCTTACAGCAATCTTAGGACTATTAGCATCTCTCGTAATGCTGATATTGGGTCTGAATTTGGTTGGAGTTTTTAAAAAGAATGAAATCGCTTTGCCACCAGAAATCTTTAACTTCCTTAGGAGAATTGAGCATAAAACTTTCACACCTCTCATTCTCGGCTTTGCTACATTCTTCTTGCCATGTGGCTTTACTCAGTCAATGCAGGTCTCAGCGTTAAGTAGCGGATCTTTTGGTTCAGGGATGTTGATCATGCTTGCCTTTACCCTTGGGACATTACCAATGCTCCTACTTCTTTCATTCGGATCTGCATCATTCGGACACTCAAAGTATGCACCCCTGTTCTTCAAGTCTGTAGGCGTTGTAGTAATCGGTCTCGGATTATTTGCACTACTTGCAGGCTTGGCTGGACTCGGAATTATCAATCCATTATTTAATATATAATTAACTTTATGAATAAAATTGCCTCAATTATCATCACTCTTGGACTTATCATCGGTATTGGTATCATCTTTGTTGACAGATCACCAAATGGTACTAACACAACAGCAATTCAAGCAGGACAAAACGTGGAGATCAGGGACGGAATCCAGTACATAATAATTAGTGCCAAGGGTGGATATTCTCCCCAAACCTCCACTGCAAAAGCTGGAGTTCCCACAAAATTGGTTATCAAAACTAATGGTACATATGACTGCTCTTCGTCGCTGGTAATAAGATCGATCGGGTATCAAAAAATCTTATCTCAAACTGGTGAGGAAATAATTGACATAGGAACGCCAGAGGCGGGTACACCGCTACAAGGAACATGTGGCATGGGTATGTATAATTTCTTAATAAATTTTAGCTAATTACTCAAGCATCGATCTCTTTGATCTTCACTTTTTCTTAAACTTTCAACAAGATAATCAAAATCAACTTTCCATTCAGTGCGATAATATTAGAGAATATTCCGTATTATATTCTGATTTCTATCCCACTTGTGCTTATTTTTCTTTCGAATCAGCATGGGGATTAGAGTTCCAACTTTGTACCAGACGGCCAGCACTCCCGCACTCTTCTTGCATTTCACTCACATCGAGTTAGGATAATATATGGCATGAGAAATACACGAAATGGACTTTATAATTGGAGCCTTGATATCATGAAGGCTGTGGCCGCGGCTGAGAAGTCGAAATTCGCACGTGACAAAAAGTTGTGGTTCTACCACATGCGAGGGCGCCACTCACGCAGGCCCCATCATTGATTCATCATGTTCCGCCCCACACGATAGTGCGGGGCATTTTTACTACCTATTTTAAATTGTTTGTAGAAATATGAAGTGGTATACTGGTGCAATGTCAAAACTCGTAATATCAGGTGCACAGCCATCAGGAATCCTTCATATCGGTAATTATTTTGGTGCCCTCAAACAATTTGTAGAATTATCAAACACCAACGAATGCAGATTTTTCTTAGCAGATCTCCATGCACTCACTTCAGTACAGGACAAAGGCACGCTCCAAAAAAATATCTACAACCAAGTACGAGCATATCTTGCCATTGGACTTGATCCTGACAAAGTAACAATCTTCAAACAATCAGATATCCCTGAAGTCACAGAACTAGCATGGATTTTTAACTGTCTTACAACGATGCCATATCTTATGCGTGCACATTCATACAAAGATGCCGAAGCCAAGAACAAAGAGGTGAGTGTAGGACTTTTTGATTATCCTGTTCTCATGGCGGCAGATATTCTTATTCACAATGCGCAACTTGTTCCAGTTGGAAAAGATCAGAAACAGCATGTAGAAATTGCTCGAGAAATCGCACGCAAATTTAATAATACATATAAAGAAATTTTTATCGAACCGCAAGAATATGTTATCGAATCAGTTGAAACTGTACCAGGTACAGACGGACAAAAAATGAGTAAGAGTTACGGAAACACAATTCCACTTTTTGCAACTAAAGAAGAAATTACAAAAGCAGTTATGAGTATCCCGACCGACTCTGCAGCACTTGCGGATCCCAAAGATCCACACACAAATACCATTTACAAAATTCACACGCTTTTCTTAACCAAAGAACAACGAGCAGAAGTTGAAGCTAAGTACAAGAATGGGGGAATGGGATATAAAGAAGCAAAGGATATGTGTATCGAATCAATTGAAAACTTCATTGCACCCATACGAACCAAGTACGAATCAATCACTTCAGACCAAGTTCGTGAAGTCCTCGAAGCAGGAAAAGAAAAAATACGTCCTCATGTTATCAAACAAATGAATCTTGTGCGCGAAGCGGTTGGAATTTCACTTTAAACTATGTCTACAGACTTTGCAGTTTCAACAAAAGTTTTTGAAGGACCATTATCACTTCTTCTTGACCTGATCGAAAAACGCAAACTCCTTATCAATGAAATTAGTCTTTCGCAAGTTACCAATGATTTTTTGGATTTTGTTTCAATTCTGGAACAAAAGGATTTGCACAAGATTACTGATTTTCTTTCTATTGCATCAACTCTTATTTTAATAAAATCTAAAAGTCTTCTTCCACAACTTGATCTCAGTACCGAAGAAACAGGAGAGATAGAGGATCTTGAATTGCGTCTTAAGCTTCTGCAGATTTTCAAGTCAGCTTCCAATGGTATTAAGGATGTATTTGGTACTCAGATTTCTTATTCACGACTGCAAGTCAAAAAACAAACGGTTCTTTTTACTCCAACAAATCAAATTGAGATATTCAAAATGAAATGGTTCATTGACCAAGTTTTGCACAACTTTCCTAAAACAGACAAAAAACCAGAGAGGCGTGTAACCAAAACAATTTCACTTGAAGAGATGATGAATAAAGTAATCAATCGTGTACGACAGAACATGAGCATCTCTTTTAATACACTGGCAAAAGAACACAAGGAAAAGAAAAATGTAATTATCAGTTTTCTTGCTATACTGGAACTTGTAAAACTTGGAAATGTAGATGCGAATCAGAGCAAGACTTTTGAAGACATTCTTGTAGAGTCAAAAGATCCAGCACTTCCAAGTTATGGAGCATAAGCATATGAATATTAAACAAAGTATCGAATCAATCATATTATTCAAAGGTCAGCCGGTTGCATACAAGGAACTCATGACTCTTTTGAATGCTACACAAGAAGATGTACAAAATGCAGTAGTTGAATTATCCAAAGACTACGAAACAAAAGGGATTCATATTGTGTATGACAACAACGAATGCGAACTTGTAACTGCATCAACAAGTGCCGAATTGATATCGAACATGCAAAAGCATGAAGCGGAAACAGAATTGAGCAACGCATCACTCGAGACTCTCAGTATAATCCTCTACATGGGTCCAATTGCACGAAGTATGATTGATTTTATCCGTGGAGTGAACTCTCAATTTACTCTTAGAACTCTTCTTGTCAGGGGACTTATCGAAAAGGATCCTGCTTCAAAAACACCTATGTATAGAGTAAGTCTGGACACAATCAAGTTTTTAGGTTTAAATAAGCTAGACGAACTGCCTAATTTCAAGGAGATACGACACGAGATAGCGCAATTTATTAAAGAAAATTCAAAAGATGCGCTTCAGTAATTATATTAAATTTCAAAACAAACAAATAAAAGTGCTGTACATCGCAACACTTGTTTTGTTCTTGCCACTTTTTGGTGGGCTCTATTTTTTATATTCACAAGACTCAAAAGAAGTTCTGCCAGTTGTAGAGCCTGAATTAATCGAGACTTTTACAGTAAATTTGAATTCAGTGCAAACAACAGCTCACGCGGCATTTGTCGTATCTCTTAATTCAAGTGCTGTCCTGTACCAAAAAAATCCAGACAAACTCCTACCTCTCGCATCTTTGACAAAACTTGTGACAACCAAAGTTGCACACGACCGACTTCTTGAAAACACAGTCGCCATTAGTAAACTTCAAGAGTTTTCAGAATATGGAGACAGTAATCTTCTAGAGGGTCAAACATGGAGTACTGATGAACTAATTGATTACACATTAGTAACATCTTCAAATGATGGAGCACACAGTCTTTCAAAAGACTCTACGGATTTTACACAGAAGATGAATGCACTCGTGGCCTCAATCGGTGCAGCAAATACCAAGTTTTATAATGAGAGTGGACTCGACAATGATTCTGCAGGAATACCTGGATCCAAAGGGACCGCACAGGATATGAGTAAGATTCTTTCATTCCTTATCAAAAACGATATGTCAGTCTATGAAAAAACTCAGCATTCGCGAATTACAGTCATGACCCCAGAAGGTAATCATATTGCCAAAAATACGAACGAAGTAACCAATCAGATCATTGGGCTTTTGGTATCCAAAACAGGATATACCGACCTTGCAGGTGGGAACTTGGCCATTGTTGCAGACATGGGTCTTAATGAGCCTGTTGTCTTCGTGGTCCTCAAATCATCCAAAGATGACCGATTCTCTGACATCCTCAAACTGCAAGATGAATATTTTGCACAGGTGAGAGAGAGGATGAGGTAAACAATTAATTTATAGTAAAAGGCGTCGCGAAAGCGACGCTTTTTACTATTCCCACCTGTTCACAACTCCCATATACACCCCTTCTTCATAAAGCTATAATTACAAGGTATTATAAATTATTAAAACCATTACACACATTCATATGAACCTCAAGCATTTTATTACCTCGACACTATTAGCACTCGCATTTTTAATAACCACCACACTCTCAGCTGCAGACTTCTCTCAGTCACCAGATCTCCAACTAGGAACAACACACCCTTTTGTTACAGAACTCCAAAAACTCCTGAATACACAAGGATACATAATAAACCCTACACTAGGACAACCAGGTTCAGTAGGATATGAGTCAGACTACTTTGGAAAACTCACACAGTCTGCACTCTCTAAGTTCCAAACTGCATTCAACATTAC
>JAYSRX010000024.1:0-5498 GCA_043720795.1 Minisyncoccota bacterium
GTTCTGGAATTTTGATTTCGATTACACGATCAACTCCTTCAATTTCTTTGCGTGTTCCGAGAATCAGTTCTGTTGGTTTGAGTTTGAGTTCCATTTCCAGATGATATCCGTTTTTTACAAGATAGGGATGTTTTTTGACATGCACAATAATCATCAAGTCTCCTGGTTTGCCATCTTCAATTGGTTCTCCATTACCTGCTACCTTGATTACCTGTCGATCTTCTATTCCAGCCGGAACATTAATTGTCACCTCGTGTTTTTTGGAATCTTTCTTTTTGAAAAATGTAATAGTTTGTGTTGTTCCAAATACAGATTCTTTGAATAAAATTGTGAGATCAACTGTAATGTTCTGACCTTTTGGTGTTCGTTTCATTCCGCCACCAAAGAATTGACTGAATATGTCTCCGATATCAAAATCAACATGCTGTCCATTGAAACCTTGCCCGAATCCATTAAAATCGAATCCACCAAATCCTTGTCCACCATTGAATCCTTGCCCTGCTCCATCGGCTGATCCAAATGTATCATACTGCTTTCGTTTTTCGGGATTACTGAGTACTGTGTACGCTTCGTTAATTTCTTTGAACTTTTTTTCATCTCCAGTTGGTTTGTCTGGATGATATTGCTGTGCAAGTTTTCGAAATGCCTTTTTAATCTCGTCTGCTGACGCGCTTTTTTCGATACCTAATTGTTTGTAATAGTCAGATGCCATGTCGCCTGATTTTACCAGAAAATACTATAAAAACAAACGTACAACACGTTTTTTTGGAGATTAGTGGAAGAAGTTATCACCTTTGTATAAAAAGAAAACACCCCGACCATTGAGACAGTCGAAGTGTCTTTTTGGTTGAGGTGTGGTTTTTGTTACAATCAGTTTTTGACAGCCAGGAAAGAAATTTCTCCAGGCCCGAAACCCATCGTGAGCTTCACCTGACTTAATTCCCATTTGCCATTGTAGCGTGCTGTGTGTCCATACAATTCGCCACGGGTCGGACGGTAGTCTTCTCCCGACGCGATGATGTTTGACTGGTCAGCAGTGGGAGTAGGATTTTCCGCAATGTAGATCCGAAGGTCTGCAAGTGTAGCGGGTTTCCACATGGGAACCTTTTGTTCACTATCATTAGGATCAGGAATCATTTCGGCCAATGCAATCACTGCATTCATGTCTGAACCGACAATGTGTTTTTGAGTTGGAAACAGTTTGGATATCATGTGCTGAGTGTGGTTGGAAGGACAATAATCCGCTCGGCAGATGCCAGCAGGTCGACTACGGTCTTTCTTCCAGGCTTAACTTTTATGAGGAGCTTAAATATAAACTAACACGAATGTAGATAAAAGTCAAATATAAGTTGTCTGTATCTAAGTCAAAACACACATATACAAAAAACTTTCCGAGCAAGGTGGCTAATGCCGGTTCCTGCGTAGGAAAATTTTTTGTATATGTGTGTGTCTGATTCTTTATTGAGTTGGTTCCGGATTCTCCCCTTCTTCCTTCTTCACTTCCTCTGCCTCTTTGGCTTCGGGATTTTCTCCAGGAACTTTTTCTTCCTGAGCTTTTTGATACATCTTGGTTGAGATATCATTCATTACTTTTGAAAGTTCAACAGTCGCAGTGTCGATGTCAGATGCATTGTCTGAAGTTATTTTTGAACGAAGATTTGTAATTTGTTCATTGAGAGAAGTCTGATCTGTTTCTTCGATTTTGTCTTTGTGTTCACTGAGTAATTTTTCTGATGCGTAAATAGTTTGCTCAGCGGTGTTTTTGTGTTCGATAAGTTTTCGCTTTGCTTCGTCTTCTCCTGCATGTGCTTCGGCATCTTTGGTCATTTTTTCAATTTCTTCTTTAGAAAGTCCTGATGAAGCTTCAATTCGGATCGACTGCTCTTTGTTGGTTGCTTTGTCTTTTGCAGAAACTTTGAGAATTCCGTTGGCATCTATATCAAAAATAACTTCAACTTGTGGGATACCTCGTGGTGCAGGTGGAATACCGTCGAGTACGAATCGTCCAAGAGACTTGTTGTCAGTTGCTTGAGCTCGTTCACCTTGTACAATGTGAATTTCTACTTGAGTTTGATTGTCTGCTGCAGTTGAAAATACTTGAGACTTACTTGCAGGGATAGTAGTGTTCTTTTCAATAAGTTTTGTTGCGATACCTCCCATTGTTTCGATTCCCAGAGAAAGTGGAATTACGTCGAGAAGTAGAACATCTTTTACATCACCCTGGAGAATACCTCCTTGGATAGCAGCTCCAAGTGCTACTACTTCGTCAGGGTTGATTGATCGGTTAGGTTCTTTACCGAAGAATTCTTTTACTCGTTGTCCAATAAGTGGCATTCGAGTTTGTCCTCCCACGAGAATGATTTCTTGAATGTCTTCTTTTTTGAATGGAGAAGCTTCGAGTGCTCGTTTTGTAATCTCAAGTGATCGATCAACAAATTCCATTGCAAGTTCTTCAAGCTTTGATCGTGAAATCCGTTGAACGAGGTGTTCGGGACCATTTGGACCTGATGCGATGAATGGAATATTTATTTCCGTTTCGTTGGCAGTTGAAAGTTCAATCTTTGCCTTTTCTGATTCTTCGTAGAGTCGTTGCAGAGCAAGTGGGTCTTTTGCGAGATCAATAGCTGTCTGTTTTTTGAATTCATCAATAATCCATTGAATAATTTTTTGGTCAATGTCTTTACCTCCCATGTGTGAGTCTCCGTCTGTAGATTTTACTTCGATTACATCATCCCCTACTTCGAGAACTGATACGTCGAATGTTCCTCCTCCAAAGTCGAATACAATAATCTTTTCTTCTTTCTTTTTACCAAAACCATACGCAAGAGCTGCGGCAGTAGGTTCGTTGATGATTCGTTTTACATCTAGTCCTGCGATTTTACCTGCGTCTTTGGTTGCTTGTCGCTGTGCGTCATTAAAATATGCAGGAACAGTAATGATTGCTTCGGTGATAGTTTCTCCGATCCGTGCTTCCGCGTCTGCTTTTAGTTTTGAAAGAATCATTGCGGAAATTTCTTCAGGTCGATAGTCAGCTCCAGACATTGCAACTGCTACTCCACCATTGTCGGTTTTTTTGATTTGATATGGAACTGTCTTGATATCTTTTTCTACTGACGCATCAGAAAAAGCGTGTCCAATAAATCGTTTGATCCCAAAGACAGTATTCTGAGGATTTGTCACTGATTGTCTCTTGGCTGTTTGTCCAACAAGACGCTCTTTGTTTTTGGAGATTGCAACGATTGAAGGTGTTGTTCGTGCACCTTCAGAGTTCTCTATAATTCGTGGCTCACCTGCTTCGATGATTGCCATCGCTGAGTTCGTTGTCCCTAAATCGATTCCAAGTATTTTTGCCATAATGTA
This sequence comes from Minisyncoccota bacterium, assembly GCA_043720795.1. Classification (GTDB taxonomy): domain Bacteria; phylum Patescibacteriota; class Minisyncoccia; order Phycocordibacterales; family JAACPR01; genus JAULZV01. The sequence goes on from JAYSRX010000024.1 coordinate 3,361, forward strand.
TATAAATTAGTTGATAAGGGTTTCTATTGTAAATTTATTTGTCGAATTTGTAAACTTTAACCTGAGCTGCTCTGATGATTCGTGTCGGTGTCTTGTATCCTTTCAAAATTACGTGCGCTACGCTGTGATCTCGATCTCCCTCATCAGTAGGTATTTCCTCAACTGCCTCGTGTTCTTGGGGTGAAAATGGCTGATTTAGAGGGTTTATTTCTATAATGCCATTGTCCTCCAGAACTCGCTTGAACTGTTGATGAACATATTCAAATCCCGTAAGCCACTTTTTGAAAGAATCATCGAAGTTGCCTGTAAGTGCCATATCAAAACTATCGAGAATTGGAAGAAGAGATTCAACCATCTCAATTGACGCACTTTCTTTTGCTACTGCAAACAAAGAGTCATTGTTCTTTTTGTAATTTATAAAATCAGCTTGAGCTCGCTGCCATCCTAATAGATATTCTTCTTTTTCTTTTTGACACACTTCAACTTTTTCATTGAGTGTCTTTATCTTCTTCTCGTACTTTGCTCCTACTTGTGAGTCTTCACTGTATTCTTCTTCAATGATGATATCTTCATCAGTATCTTGATTTTTTTTATTCATATCGAAATTGAATTAGTGTTTTGAGTTGTCATTCCTGCGGAGGCAGGAATCCAGAATCAATGTAAGAAGTATAACACTGTTGTTTAAACTATTTCATTACATTGCTTATTTCGTACCTGGATCCCTGTCTACACAGGGATGACATGCTAACATGTATGAATTATCGTTTACTCCACGCTCCTGCTTTTCGAGCTTTCTTGAGACCGAATTTTCGTCGTTCTTTGGCTCGTGGATCTCGCTTGAGGAATCCTTGTTTTTTGAGATCTTTTCGAAGTTCTTCATTGATCTTTACGAGAGCTCGTGAGATACCAAGTCGGATACTTTCTGCTTGAGATGAAATTCCACCACCGTTTACTTTGGCTGTGATTTCGTATTTTTGTTCAAGTTCTGCACCAACAAGAGCTTCGGCAGCAACTGTTTGGAGATGTTCTGTTTTGAAAAATTCTGCGAGAGGCTTATCGTTTACTGTAAGGGAGTTGGTTTTTGATTCAAATAATCGAACTCGAGCGATCGCTTCTTTTCGTCGACCGATTGATTCAATATATTTTCCTGTCTTTTTTGTTGCCATAGAATTATTCAGTAATCTTTAGTTTTTTAATCATTTCTGCTCGAAGTCGATTTTTTGGAAGCATGCCCATGATTGCTTTTCGATACACTTCTTCAATACCTCGTTTTACGATCATTTGATCGAGTGATCGTGTCTTGAGTCCACTTGGGTATCCAGTAAACCATTTGTATTCTTTCTCCTTCTTTTTCTTTTCAGAAATATCTGCCTTTGATGCATTGATAATGTGCACACCTTCTGAAACAATTTTGTTTGTTTCGTACATCGGAGTGTCTTTACCCATTAGAATCATAGCCGCTTGTTGTGCTACTCGTCCGATTTTTTTGTCTGTTGCATCAATTGTTTTCATATTTCTGTTTATTAAGCTACAAATTCGATATACGCCATCTTGCTCCCATCACTCTTTCGTGGCTCCATTTTTACGATTCGAGTGTATCCTCCAGCTCGATCAATCATAGTTGCTGCGATTGCTTCAAGTTCTCGAGATACATCAAAACTTCCAGTCTGAGATTGGATAACTCGCTTTGTGTGGAGGTCACTTGTCTTTGATTTTGTAACGAGTTTTTCGATTTGAGGTCGAAGTTCCTTAGCTTTTGCTTCGGTAGTTACAATTCTTTTATACTTAACAAGACTGTACACCAAACCATTCATCAATGCGTTTCTTTGATTTTTTGTCCGTCCGAATTTTCGATTTGAATTTGAGTGTCTCATGGCCTTATAGATTAATATAAAATGGTTGATTTGTAAAGATTAGGGTTAATCTTTAAGTTCGATACCGTGTTTAGCGAGTAATTCTTTGATCTCTTCGAGTCCTTTGTTGCCAAACCCTTCGATTTCTAAGATGTCAGCTGATTTCTTTCGTGCAAGTCCTCCTACTGTTCGGATGTTTGCATTTGAAAGAGCGTTGATAGTTCGAGCTGAAAGATCAAGATCTTCGATTCGAGTTTTGAGGAAATCCTCAACATCAACTTCTTC
>JAYSRX010000025.1:0-1965 GCA_043720795.1 Minisyncoccota bacterium
GATTTTTTCTTCTTCACTTTTTGACATTGGCACCTCCTTGGTTAATCTATTTAAACTGTACTGCTAAAAATATTTTATGCAATAATGGCATGTCATCCACGCGGACACCACAAGAGTACTTCTATTTTGATAAATCAAAATATGTCGAGCAGGGATCCAGGATTACAGACGTTAAATATCACTTTCAGAGAACAGTGATTACTATTCGTTATACAGCCGATGTAATAGTTTTCTAATATGGACTGGATTCCCGCCTCCGCGGGAATGACGACACTTAAACTTCGCAAGGATGACAACTGAAATTATCACTTTTCCCAACCTTTTACTTTCAAAATTCATAAAAAAGCACTACAATACATGGAAGTATGGCTTCTAACATAATTGTAGGATTGGATATTGGCACAAGCACGATCAGAACTGTTATCTGTCGGGCATCTAGTACAGGTCACACGCCTGAAGTAATAGCCTATAGTGACACTCCTGCTTTTGGACTTCGACATGGATATATCACTAATCACCAAGATGCTGTCAAAAGTATCCGTCGCTCAATCAAGACCGCCGAAAAAATGCTGGGATCAACTATTCCGGTCAAAAAAGTATTTCTTGGGGCTGGTGGAATAGGTCTTTCGAGCTTCGTCTCTACAGGAGCAATAATGATTACTCGTGCAGATTCAGAAATCACGCACACAGATCTCGAAGCAGCAGTAGCTCAAGCTCGTGAGCAACTCCCACTCCAATATATTCAGAATCGACGAATTCTTCATGAATCGCCTGTTGATTTTTTTATTGATGGACAACAAGTTCATGGTCATCCCGTTGGACTCAAGGGTGTACGACTCGAAGCGAAGATTCTTTTTATTACTCTTCTAGAACCTCACATCCAAGGCCTTATCGAAGTTGTAGAAGATGCAGGATACGAGATTACTGATGTTGTTGCCGCTCCCCTTGCAGCGAGTTTTGTTTCACTGACCAAAGCAGAGCGGATCGCAGGATGTCTCCTTGTAAACATTGGGTCAGAAACTCTTTCAATAATCGTATATACAGATGACAAACCGATTTCACTCGAAGTATTTCAGATTGGAGGAAATGATATTACCAATGACATCGCTCTTGGACTCCAAGTTTCACTTGAAGATGCAGAGATAATAAAAAAAGATCATGACAAAGGTGAGAATCATGGATTTCCAAAAAAGAAACTTGATGACATCGTGTCTGCACGACTCACTGACATGCTTGATCTCGTAGATGCCCATCTCAAAAAAATTGGAAAGAATGGAATGCTCCCAGCTGGAACAATTATTACCGGCGGAGGATCACGAATTGCGACTGTCGAAGATGTTGCAAAAGCATATCTCAAACTTCCATCCAAAATTGCAAAAATTACCTGTCTTGCTGATGACAAGAACTGTGAAGGTAATATCAAAATAAAAGATGCGACTTGGGCAGTATCTTACGGCCTCTGTGTATACGGTTCTTTTGCAGACGACGATCGTTCTATTAATATGCATGGAGTTGCCGAACTATTCAAAACTCTCATAAAGACAATACTACGCAGTATAAAGCGTTTTTTGCCATAAAGCCTTATTTTTTATTGATATATTCTATATTTCTGATATGCTGACTAAATTACTATTTAAGGGGTAAATCTATACAAACATGCCACAAGTTAAACCAGAAGTAGAAAGTTTTGCACGAATCAAAGTTATCGGTGTAGGTGGCTCTGGAGGAAATGCAGTCAATCACATGGTCAACCAAAAAGTAAAAGGGGTTGATTTTATCGCAGTCAATACAGACGCGCAGGATTTGCATAATTCACTTGCAAAAAAACGAATTCATATTGGAAAAAATCTCACTAAAGGTCTCGGAACAGGTATGAGCCCAGATCTCGGTCGAAAAGCTATAGAAGAAACAAAAGAAGAAGTTCAGGAAGCCGTCAAAGGTTCTGACATGGTTTTCATTTCTTGC
>JAYSRX010000026.1:0-16204 GCA_043720795.1 Minisyncoccota bacterium
TTGATTAATTCATGGTGAAAATCTACTAGCAAATTTTGATGAATGGTCTTTAGATCACGAATTTTTTTTCCGTTACATTTATTAAAATTTGCTAGTAGATTTTCACCATGAATTAATCAACCCACATTCAGAAGATATCCATATTCACGACTTCTCAGAATGGATAAAAAGATATGGATGTACAGCTGATAAGTTTTATGTATATTTTCTTGCTTTCTTTTTAAGAAATGGAGTTTTATTCGAAAATTTCCAGATTACTCCAGAAGAAAAGGATTTCACAATAAAAAATGTTTTGCCGGCTTTCAAAACTCTTGTGGAAATTTTTGGTTTAAAACCACTTGTGGTAAAATTATTACCTGGAGAAACTGCTGATCACAAGCATTGGGTATCTTACCCCAAAAAAATTATTGAAAATACATGAATATAAATCTTATAAATTTAATTCCATCTTGCAGAGACTACATAAACGCGAATACTGATGTAATTAACCTGGTGTATTATTCTCACCTGACAATATTCCTTGCATCTTTAGTGCTAGGAGTTTTTGTCTATGTGTCTAATAGACATGCTCTCTTGAACAAACTTCTATTCATTATCACGATATTATTTTCAATTTGGTCAATTCTTGACTTGATTACCTGGAAATGGGGTGACAATAGTCAGTTAACAATGTACGCCTGGTCTTTGTTAGGTGTCACAAGTGTATTGATCTCTTCGTTCTGTGTTTATCTTATGATTGTATTTGTGCAAAAAAAAGATCTCACATCATGGGAAAAGAGCACATTGTTTATTCCTACCATACCAGTGATATTACTCACTGGTACAAGTTATAATTTATTTGGCTACAGTATAGTCAATTGCGAAGCTATTGAAGGTGATTTATTCACTACTTATTATTATGCAGTTGGGCTTGTATCGTTTGTTTTTTGTATTGCGTATATATGCCGTATTTATAAAAAAATAGCCAACGAAAGAAAGAGGGAAGTTGTGCTGATATGTGCAGCAATTTCATTATTTCTATTCCTGTTCTTTTCTCTTGGGTACCTAGCTAGTCTGTGGGGTACATATGAAATCCTGATTTATGGACAAATCGGAATGTTTTCTCTAATTGGATTCCTTGCATACTTCATTGTAAAATTCAAGGCTTTCAATATTAAATTACTTGGATCCCAAGCCTTGGTATGGGTAATGGTTATTCTCATTGGATCACAATTTTTATTTTTAGAAAGTACTATTAGTAAAATATTAAACTCAATTACTTTCGTAGCAGTATCAATAGCTGGATTAATCCTTACACGTTCTGTAAAGAAAGTAGACACCCAACGTGAGTTGCTTGAAAAAGCCAACAACAACCAACAATCCCTTCTCCACTTTATTACTCACCAAGTAAAAGGATATTTAACAAAATCTCGAAATATTTTTGACAGTATGATCGTAGGGGATTACGGACCGCTTGATCCAAAAGTACGTGAAATGGCAAAATACGGTTTTGATTCAGATACGCGAGGAGTAGAAACTGTACACTCGATCTTAAGGGCATCTGATTTGAAAACAGGTCAAACTCAGCTCAAAAAAGAAAGAACGAATATTTCAAAGATGGTTGCTGAAATTGTTGAAAATAGACAAGATACAGTGCATCAAAAGAATATCGATCTTACATTTGAGATTGAACCCAACATCGAAGTTGAAGTTGATGTACTACAAATCAATGAAGTATTTAAAAATTTGATTACGAATGCAATTATTTATACACAAAAAGGAACTATTCATGTAATTCTAAAAAGAGAGTTCGAGCATATACGTTTTGCTGTAATTGATACAGGATTCGGACTTAGTCATGAAGATAAACATGGATTATTTACAGAAGGTGGTAAAGGAAGTGATTCATTATCTATTAATATCGACAGTACAGGATACGGTCTATATATTGCCAAAAAGATCGTACATCAACATAGTGGGCACATCGGCGCTCATTCAGAAGGTCGAAATAAAGGATCTGAATTCTTTGTAACTTTGCCTGATTTGAAGTAGTCTAAAGTAATGATACTGCTATATAAATACCGGAGCGAAACACCTCTTCGAGCACTGTCGCGACTTCGAGTAGAACAGCCAGAACTTGCTCAGGAAACTCTTTCATATGCTGGGCGATTGGACCCAATGACTGAAGGCATACTTCCAGTTCTTGTTGGTGAAGAAGAGAATAGAAATAGAAAAGATTTTCTAGATAAAGACAAGGAATATCAAGCACATTTCGTTATTGGGTGTTCAACTGATACTAATGACATTCTCGGTCTTGTTACAAAGAGTAATTTTATAAAAATAGATCCAGAAATATTAATGAGGGCAGTAATGAATCTAAAAAATATTACGGTGCAAGTGTATCCGTGGTATTCATCCAAGACAGTAAATGGAATTCCTTTGTTTGCATATGCCAAGGCTGGTAATTTTGATATCGAAAGACCTACTCGAGCAGTAGAAGTATATTCTGTAACTGATATAGATATATATGAGATTGATGCACAAGAATGGGTGCAACAGAATATCGCTGACATTCAAAAAGTTTACGGAGATTTTAGACAAGATGCAATCACGAATTCATGGAACACACTTAGTTGGAAATTTCCTATTGGTGTTCAAGTTGTATCGTGTGTTCTCAAAGTATCATCAGGAACATACATTAGGACAATGGCTGAAAACTTGGCACAAGAACTTGGAGTGCCTGTACTACTTCAAAAGCTCGTTCGAGTGAGTGTGTTTTAAACGTGTAGAAATCAGAAATACCCTCTGTGATATACTTATATGCATATGAAGAAAATAATTGTAATAGTAGTTTTAATAGTGTTGATTGGACTGGGTGTGTATATGTTTTTTTATAAAGATCAGACTCATAATGTCTGTGAACCAGGCTTCCGGTTTGTGCCTTCGACGCAATCTTGTGAACCAATAGGAGGTCCGATTGATACAGAAGTCATTACTCTTGATTTTTCAAAGATTACTGTGCAAATCCCTGATTCGAAGATTCAGTTGCAACTCAAACAGGATGGACAGACTACTAAATATTCTAATACGTACCAAGATCCAGAATTACCAATGGTAAAAGGATTCGTTACTCTGGATTCAAAAGATCTTGTTGAGTATTCCTCTGATTTTGTCTTGATACCATTCGTTATTAATCCGGGTGGAACAGGTCAATTCCTGTACGTTGGATTGTTTGATGTACGGGCAAATACTCATTTGTCATCAGTATATATCGGTGATCGAGTTGATATCAATACAATGCAGATGGCAGGAGAAAAGATAAAAGTGAATTTCAAGACTCGATTGGATTCAGAAAGTTTTGCAGTCGAACCTTTGATCCCTGCTCAAGTTGTCATGGAAGTAAAAGACAGAAAATTAAGCGAGATTCTTCGACTTCAGAACGCTGATTATAGTGATATTGAAATAAAGTCACCACTCCCACTTGTTTCAAAAGGCACACTCGTCCTTAAAGCAGCTGTTCCTGGAACATGGTATTTTGAAGCGAATGCCGGATTTAGAATTCTTGATAACGCATATAACGAAATTGCAATCGGTAATATTATGGCACTTTCTGACTGGATGACCTCGCAACGAGTCCCTTTTGAACTTAATGCAACAAATATTTCATATAAAGGAAAGGGTACACTTATAATTATGTCTGATAATCCAGAAGGTGGAGAAGAGGGTGAGAGAAAGGTGAAGAAGATGTATCTGCCTGTTACGTTTCAGTAATTGACTAATTATTTAAAATATCGTATAAAAAGAACGGCAACAGCCGTTCTTTTATGGATAAAAATACAAAGTGCTATATTGTCAGTTTCAACGAATGGGTTCGTAGAGCCTGTCTTGAGGTATTGAATGCGGATGTGGATTATTTTCCGGAACTTAGAGTGAAGAAAGATCTATTAGAAAAGGAAAAGTCATATGCCGCATACAAAACTACCATCGGTTTTGCTCAGGAAATTCGTCAAAATGGAATTGATACTGCAAAGCAAATGACTTTTGAAGTCGTTATTGAGCGTCGGGATGGATCGTTGAGGTTCGCTCGGGCGAGCGAATAGATACTTTCATCAAAGAAAAAGGCAAGTCTTAAGCGAACCGTCGATACTCAAATCGCTCGGATGCGTCCATGCTCCAAGAAAACATCTCGCGGGAGATTGGGAAGGATTTCCTGATTTCAAAAAGCGCAGGACCCGAAGGGGCCTGCGCATTTTTATACTTCGTGCAAAATAGATTACAAACTTAGTGGCCAACTCTCAATAAAAAGCATCATGAGACATGCCCCAAGAAGTGCCATATTTTTCATAAAGTTAATATTGTTGGTCATTTTTGTTTGAGTATCAGTATCTTTCCAGAATGCATGCATTGTGAATGAAGTGATAAAGAGAAATATAATAAGTCCAAACAATGCAATTGGAATAAATATTCCAAAAACAATCGATATACCAGATACAAACAATACTGCTCCTGAAAGAGCTACCGCAACTTCTGGTGAAGGGATGTGCTTAGATCTCGCGTATTCAGTCAATCCTTTCTTTTGGATAAAATGATTGATTCCATTCATGACAAAAAAACTTCCAAACATTAATCTTCCAAGTAAAAATACAAATTCCATATACTGTTAATTATGCGGCTAATATTCAATTATAGCACTTTTTTATCCAAAAGTGAGTATTTCTTTATTTTTACTTTAAGAGCTCTGGATATGCTAGGTACATGAAAAAACAGAAAAAAGAGCATATTTACATTATTGGGATAGGAGGCAAAGGATTAAATAGTATTGCAGAATTTTGCCTGTCTCAAGAATATACAGTTTCAGGAAGTGATACCAAAGAATCATCAGAACTCGAAGCATTAAAAGAGAAAGGAATTAGTATATATCTTGATCAATGCGGAATTCACATAGATGAGACATTTGATTGTATTGTTTATAGTTCTGTAATTTTGGAAGATCACCCCGAAAGAATTCGGGCTCGAGAATTAGGGATAAAACAAATGAGCCGTGCCCAATTTCTCGGACACATCACTCGTACATTTACGCGAATCTGTGTAGCAGGAAGCCATGGTAAAAGTACGACGAGTGCATTGGCAACACTTGCACTTCGGGCACAGGAAGGGAATGTGAACTCAATCACTGGGGCATATATCAAGGAACTCGGAAGCTATCAGTCTTCAGGGGAGAGTGAATATTGTGTACTGGAAGCGTGTGAATATGCCAAATCATTCTTACAAATACCCGGGGACTACACACTCATTACTTCGTTGGAAAAAAGTCACATGGAATATTTTGGCGACGAACAGTCGATGAATAAAGCGTTTGAAGAATTCGTAAATGTTCATAAACCTGATGCAACACTTATTATTAATGGAGATGTCCCTGCTCTTCGTAATATTTGCGGGGCACATACGGGCAGAGTTATCACTTGTGGGTTTAATCAATCCAATGATTATGTATTAAAAGAAATCAGATTACATCAATTATCTTCTGTTTTTTCTTTATACAGAGATGATGTCCTTATTGAAAAAGATATTGTAATCAAAATACCAGGAACATATAATATTCTTAATGTAGCACTAGTGTACGCACTTCTTCATACCATGAGATTGTCTACAAAATCTTTTGCAAAAGTCCTTGATAATTTTAGCGGAGTAGGTAGAAGGTTTGAGTTGAAGACACAAAATCAGACTACATTTGTGGATGATTTTGCCCATCATCCGACTCAGGTCAAGAATCTTCTTTCAAGTATTCGCCAATTTTTTCCACAACAAAAAATACTTGCAGTATTCGAACCAAGGCAATATCATCTCTTCAAGACCTTTCTGAAAGAATATGGAGCTGCTTTCAAATGTGCTGATGAAGTGTATGTGACAGATATTGTTCCAGCGTTGGGTGATACTGAAAAAGATATCGCAGGTCTTAATGTGTCAGATGTTATTAATAGTATGAAGATATATTCAAAGCCACAACAGATATGGTATGAGCCTTCGTATCAGGGAATTGCCGACAAGATCGCAGGACAGGATCTTACAAATGTCGTGATTGCAACCATTGGTGCAGGACCAATTTTTAGAGTTAGAGACTTATTACTAAATAGTGTAAAATAAAAGCCAATTATGAAAGGATTATATATACAAAAAAACAAAATCGCGATTATTGGATTCGGAATCTCAGGTAAATCAGTGGCCTCATATTTTCTCAAAAACAACGTCATTGTTGAGGTTTTTGAAGATAAAAAAGAAATAGACTTTGACACTGCTTCAATTGCTGACTTTACTGCAAACGAACATTTCACAATTCATTTTATGGATAGTTCTATTGAACCTGATCTGACTCAGTTTGATTTGGTTGTTGCGAGTCCTGGAGTACCCATGATTCATCGCCTTGTGTTACTGGCAGGATCTGTAGGGGTCGAGTGTATCACCGATATTAATGCTTTTCTACGCATTTTTAGAACTCAATATCCTGCAGGAAAAGTTATCTCAGTAACCGGTTCAAACGGCAAAAGTACTACAGTGAGTCTGATGAAAGAAGCACTCAAAGCTGCTGGTAGCGATGTATATCTCGGAGGAAATATTGGAACTTCGCCGCTTGATTTTTTTGATGAGATTCAAAGTAATCAACCTATAGTTATTCTTGAGACTTCCAGTTATCAATTGGAATATATCAAAGCGACAGATTATTTTGATATTGCGTGTATTCTCAATCTTTCTGACAACCATCTCAATCGATACGGTGGGAAAAAGGAGTTATATGCCAAGGCCAAATTGGGAGGTATTGATCCTGTCCACACTCATGTAATTGTAAATTTTGACGATGACTACACTCAAAAATATATTCTGCCACATCTACCAACCAAAAATGTTCTCGGAGTCCAATTTGAACATCTTCAAAACAGTGGAGTCATGACCCTAGAAAATCAATCAATTATATTTATAGATGACTCTGAAAATAAAACATATCTAACAAATGTACAACAAATGAATCTTAAGGGATTACATAATGTGTATAACTGCGCTTTTGTGTGCGCGATTCTTCATATTTTAGATATCGAACCTAGTGATATTATTGAACAGGCCATTTATTTATTCTCAGGATTGATTCACCGTGTCCAATTCGTAGATTCGATAAACGGAGTTACCTATATAAACGATTCCAAATCTACTAGTCCTGATGCTACGATCAAGGCTCTTGAGACAATAGGTTCAAACAAGAATATTATTCTGATCTCTGGCGGAAATGATAAGGACATCTCATATTCCTCGATGCAACCTATGTGGAGTGAATATGTTCAGTCTCTTATTCTTTTGCCAGGGAGTGCTAATGCAAAATTAAAACAACTTGCGTCAGAGTCGGATGTTGAATTGCTTGGTGAGATTCAGACCATGCAAGAAGCACTTGATATTGCTTCCAATCAGGCACAACCAGGAGGCCTTATCTTGCTTTCTCCTGCTACTGATAGTCATGCAAGTTTCAAATCATTTGAAGACCGAGGTAACCAATTCATCCAATGCGTCCAAAACTTAAAAAATTAATCCTCACTATCGGATATCGGATTTTTAAAATTGTACGAGCACCTATCAAATGGTATTGGAAAAGATTTAATATCAAAACCTCTGGCGTGCGTATTATGATCATTCATAAAAATCAGTTAGTGCTCGTACGGCATTGGTACAATTCTCTTTGGGTAATGCCTGGAGGTGGAATCAAAAAACACGAAACCCCTGAGCGAGCTGCTGTTCGAGAAATTAAGGAAGAGTTGGGAATAGATATCAAACAGTTGGATTATAAATTAGGAACATACTCCAATACCAAGGAAGGTAAAAATGACACGGTCCATTGCTTTGTAGTTGAGCTGGACTCAAAGCCTGTCTTTAAAAAACGTTTCAACATAGAAGTCTCAGATATTATTTGGGCATCTATCGATACTCTTCCTCAAGATACTTCAAAAGCGACAATTGCTAGAATTCAAGAACATTTACGTAAAGATGTTTCGGTGGAAGTGCGAGTATGGTCTTAGATAGATAGTGTGGATGTAGTTTCAAAATGTCGGAATCAATTTGAATTATCGGCTTACAAAATAGGTATGCTACAATATGCACATGAACGACCGATTTTTAGCTGATAATGCTCAAGACGCTCTTGCGAATACCAAGCGAGCCCAAGAAGAAAAAAGACGGGCAATGCTCCGTGAGCAAAAAGCACGGGATTTGAAACAACTGGAAACACAGCTGTTTTATAAAGTTCAAGAAGTGCAAAGACTCAAGGCTCTTCATGAACGATTGCGAAGAGAAGCCGTAACAAGGCAAAGTGTTCAGATGAAAGAATCACGCGAGGCTGTTAATTTTGAACATCAACTTAAGGACACAGAAACTCGTCTTGTAAATTTGGAACAGGAAGTTGTGCATACAATGACCGAGATTGGAGAAAAAATATCCAAAGAAAAAATGATTGTCATGGAACACCAAAAAAACATTGAGACATTGGAAAGACAAAAACGGGAAATTGAAGGTAAGAAAGGAACAACAAAACGCACACTGACAGAATCATTTTCTCGTCTCTTGTTTTTCAAAAAAAAGGAAGAAAAAGAAGCTCAGCACGCTAAGCAACTACTTGATTCTAATCAACGACAGCTTCATGAGATGGAACGTTCGTTACAGACTTTTACACAAGAGGTAAAGGTTTTGGAAAATAAGATACGGGCACTTCGAGGCGCGCTTAAGTAATATGATCTCAATTATTATTTTTGGAGGTACAGGGGATTTGGCACGTAAAAAACTTTTTAAAAGTTTGTACAATCTCTATGCCAAAAATTTGATACCTAAGAATACGAAGATTATTGGATTTGCACGCCGTGACCTGAATACAGACTCATACCGACAATTTGTGAGTGATGAGTTGTCTGATAATCTGGATTTGAAAGCTGAATTTTTGGAATGCTTCTATTATTTTCAGGGTGATTTGTATAGTGAAAGCTCCTATCATGATTTGCGAGACTTTTTGATAGAAATGGATTCGGCATATCAGATTTGTGCATTTAAGCTTTTTTATCTGTCGGTTCGACCAGAACTCTATGCGGATGTTTTCACTTTCTTAAAAAAGACAGACATACTCAACACATGTGCTACAGATACAAGTCGTCCTTGGTCCCGGTTGCTTATAGAAAAACCTTTTGGAACTAATTTTGAACATGCAATGGAATTGGACAGCCAACTTGCAACCGTCGCTTCGGAAGGGCAAATTTTTCGAATCGATCATTATCTTGCCAAAGAGGCTTTGGAAAATATCTTGATTTTTAGATTTAAGAATAGTATGTTCAATTCGGTATGGAATCGAGAATGTATTTCCAAAATTACGATTAAACTTTTTGAACAACGAACAGTTGAAGGTAGGGGAGAATTTTATGATCAATCGGGTGCCTTGAGAGATGTTGGTCAAAACCATGCATTACAGATGCTTGCAATAGTTATGATGGGCCAACCTTCTGAATTGTCTGGTTCTTATATTCGCGCCCAGCGAGAAAAAATTCTCAAGACTCTGCGACCGCTTCCGTATACTCCTGAAAATTTTGAGCGAGGTCAATATGAAAAGTATAATGAGCATGTACAAAATCTTAATTCCGAAATCGAGACGTATTTTAAAATTTCACTCGAAAGCACTCTTGATCAGTGGGAAGGAGTGGAGTGTGTTGTTGAATCCGGCAAAGCGATGCCTCAAGATCAAGCAAGCATTCAAGTTGATTTTAAAGATGGAAACACGATATATTTTGAACTTAGCCCAGTGCCTCGCATACGGCTCTCATTTCACGTAAAGGATTCAGGCTATGATTTTAAAACTTCCATCAAAGAATTTGATTTTCTTGATGCTGAGCAAAATATTTTTGCACTTGATGCATATGAAAAGATCCTCTACCAAGCAATCGTAGGAGATGTCACCTCGTTTGTTTCGAGTCAAGAGGTTCTTGAGCAGTGGAGAATTATAGATGATATCCTCAAAAATTGGATTCACATGCCCTTGCGAAAGTATTAGAAGTATTTGATATACTATATTCATGAAAGAAATAATCCGTACATACAATACACAGTTTGAATTTGTTCCTCTAATCGTCAACGAGCATCTTATCAGGAAAAATTTTAAGCAGGTAATTTTGTGCGGTATGGGTGGATCACATCTTCCTGTTGGAATTTTGAAAACTATCGAACCAGGTATTGATATTTACGTACATCGTGATTATGACTTACCTCCTTTTTCAAAATCATTTCTCGAATCCTCACTTCTGATTGCAAGTTCGTATTCAGGGAATACCGAAGAAGTTCTCTCTTTTTATAAGAAGGCAAAACAGTTATATGACTTTCCTGTCCTGTGCATATCGACTGGAGGCGAGTTGTTGCAATTGGCTCAATTCAATAATGACCCGTATATCATTTTGCCACAGACAGAATTTGTTCCACGGACAGCACTCGGATTCAGTACACTTGCTCTCGCTTCAATTTTTAAAGATAAAAATCTCGTAACCCAAATTCAAAATATTTCCTTGGACATTGCTGAATTAGAACAATCAGCCACTCTGCTCATAGATAAGTTTACTGAAAAGACACCATTATTTTATGCGTCCAATTCCAATTTACATCTCGCATATAATTGGAAGATAAAATTCAATGAAACTGCAAAACAAATGGCTTTTTACAATGTATTGCCCGAATCTAATCATAATGAATTGGAAGGATATGAGTATCAAGAGGCTGGAACTACCTTTGTTCCAGTGCTTCTGAGAGATTCATCGGATGATGCTCGCATTCAAAAAAGATTCGATGCTTTTGAAAAGATTCTTACTGAAAAAGGCATTCGGGTTATCTCTCTGGATATTTCACATGTGAACATGGTACAAAAAGCATTCCGATCGATTGTGTTGGGTGATTTTGTTACAGCATTTCTTGCTGAAAAAAACAATCGTCCACAAGCAGAAGTTCCACTGATTGAAGCATTCAAAAAACTTGTAGTTTGATATACTGATATTATGATCAAAGATTTTTTTATAAAAAAAGAAAACATCTTCATCTCGATAGTAGCAATTATATCGATTTTCTGCGTCATACTCGGTTTTCTGTTTCTTTTTCTCGAGACAGATCAGTCGAGTGGTCCTCGAACCATTCCTTCAAATGTATATGAAATACAGTGGACAGATTTTTCATCCAAGATTATTAAAAACAAAATTCAATATCCTGCATACATGCATGTGAGTGAGCAGCGAGAGATAGGTGGGGTAGGTGTCACATTTTCAGAATTCAAACCAACCGAATTTCTGACCTATTTTTCAAATCAGAATCACATCTCGATATATCCATCTGGGATAGACAATCATCTTTTTTATGCCAAGACTCGCGAATCAGAATATACAAGTAGTACTAATCAGGATTTTGTTAGGACCGAATATCTGACTGCTGATAATCAAGTGTGGGCAGTCATGCTTATTCCTAAAATAACACCTGAGAATTGGCAGTCGCGAGGATTTATATGGATTCAAACTGCGATTAAAGGTAAAGAAGTTCTGTGCATGAACCAATCGAACAAAGTGTTTACTGATGAGAACTGTGATCCATATGCCAATGAGTTACCTATATACAGTGGAGATGTAACCGACAAATTCATTCGTTTTGGTTATGAGTTGGTTAATAAAAATACATTTTAAATCTGATGAAATTAGAACATTATTTTCATATTTACAACACTTCTGTTACAGGATTGCTTGATGAACAGGTTGTGAAGAACAAAAAAAGTTTGGGGTCAAACATCGTAACTACCAAAAAAAGGGAGGGGATTTTACACATTCTCTTAATTCAATTGGGAAGTTTTTTTTCAGTACTCTTGTTTATAGCTGCGACCATTTTGTTTTTTATAGGTGACCTCGTTGATTTTTACATTCTCCTTATTGTTATTTTTGTGAACTCTGGCATTGAAACAATTCAAAGACATAGATCAGACTCTATTTTTGAAAGTCTAACTAAAATAATTCCTCAGTACTCTGTCGTGATTCGAAATGGTAAGAAGAGTAAGATCCAAAGTTCTGAGATTGTCGCAGGAGACATCGTCTTGCTTCAGGCGGGAGATAAGGTATCTGCAGATGGGATCATTGTGATGGCTGAAAGTTTCAAGGTTGACCAGTCGATTTTGACAGGCGAATCTTTATCATTATCCAAAACAGCTGCTAATGAATATCCAACACGTTCACTTATCGAAAGTGAACAGCATGTGTTTTCAGGATCGCAGGTTGTGACTGGATTTGCGCACATGCTCGTAACCCATGTGGGGAACAAGACTGAATTTGGAAAGATAGTTCAAAAAATTTCCACGATTGATACTCAGCTTCCTTTGTATAAAAAAATAAGAAAATTATCAGGAGGTATATTTGTGTTCGTGCTGATTCTTACCTTTTTTGTTCTTATAATTGGACTCATTCAGATGCAATCGTGGATTACTCTTTCAAAAGTTGCAGTCGCACTTTTTGTATCTGCCATTCCTGAAAGTTTACCTGTTATGCTCACTCTCGTGCTTGCGTATGGCTTCAAACGGATGGGGGACA
Organism: Minisyncoccota bacterium; assembly: GCA_043720795.1. Classification (GTDB taxonomy): domain Bacteria; phylum Patescibacteriota; class Minisyncoccia; order Phycocordibacterales; family JAACPR01; genus JAULZV01. Next base: position 12,597 of record JAYSRX010000026.1, read on the forward strand.
AGAATGTTCTGGTGCGCAAAATGCAGTCATTGGATGTACTTGGTCAGATTGATGTGTTAGCTCTGGATAAGACTGGCACCATTACTCAAAATCAGATGAAGGTTGAAAAACTGTTTACGTTTGATGGGAAAGAAATATATGTCACAGGGAATGGATATGAACCCAAAGGGACTTTTGTTTTTGAAAAGCAAACGGTATCCCTTGAGAATTTCCCAGATGCCTTAACTTTGATAAAATCCGCGATACTTTCTTCAACAGGTGCATATTCATATGACCAGAACAAATCTGAATGGATGATAGAAATGGGAGACCCTACAGAAGTTTCCTTATTGGTTCTGGGTGAAAAGACTTCTGTTACAAAAAGCATGCTTATGCCAGAATATTCACTCAAGAAAAATATTCCTTTTACAAACCAGAACATGTACCACAGTGCGATTTATTCACATGAAAAAAAGGAAATAGAGATTCAGACAGGTGCACCGGAAGTTATATACGGATCATGTACACATGTCCGTATTAACGGTACTGATAAAAAGATTACTGAAGCACACACAAAACTGTTCCATTTGAAATTGAAGGAATATTCTGCTAGCGGTTATCGAGTACTTGCATCCTCAATAATGCAAGGAAAAAAAGTAATTTGCAAAGGTATGTTTGCAATCAATGATTCTGTGCGCCCAGATGTATATAATTCGGTTCAGGAAGTGTACGCAAGGGGAATAGATATCATCATGATTACTGGAGATCATAAAGAGATAGCCCTTCAGATTGCTCAAAAAATTGGAATATCAGCGGACACTCACTCTGTCTTGACTGGAGAAGACATGAGTCATCTTACAGACAAGCAGATTAAGAATATTTTATTACAGAAAAAAATATTTGCTCGTGTAAGTCCTCAACAAAAACTAAAGATACTTGAGTTGTTCAAGGAAGCAGGAAAAACAATTGCAATGACAGGTGATGGTATTAATGATGCGCTTGCTCTGGTAAAGGCAGATATCGGAATCGCAATGGGTACACATAGTAGTGATTCTGCTAAAGAGGCTGCTGATATCGTGCTACTTGATAATAAGTTCGGAAGTATCGTCTATGGAATAGAGGAAGGTAAGAATATTTTTTCAAATATTCAAAAAACAATCCTCTTTCTTCTCTCTACTAACTTTGCGGAAATGTTTGTGGTGGTTATTGCTATTACATTAGCACTTCCAATCCCTCTTTCTGCCATCGGGATATTGTGGCTTAATCTTGTGACTGATACGTTCTTGGTAATTGGATTTGCTTTTGAACGCGGATATGCTCAAGGTGTACAACGTACACAATTACTCGGAAGGTCAGAGTGGAAGCGGATTATATATTTAGGTCTTGTGATGACGTGTATCTCCTTGATTGTATTTATGAAAGCGCAAGAAGTAAGTACTGTATATGCCCAAAGTATGACTCTTCTTGTTCTGATAGTGATGCAATGGTTCAATGTTTTGAATATCAGATCTGGTGAACATTCTATTTTTACATATGGATTCAAGTTCAACGTCATGTTTGTGATCGGATGGATTGTTTCAATAGGACTTACTATAATTGCTTTCGGTTCTGAATTTATGCGACAGATACTGCACATACACCCAATCAGTAATGCTGATTGGGTGTATGTGATCTTGATCGCTTCAAGTATTGTATGGTTGGAAGAGTTGAGAAAATGCGCTAAAAAAATAAAATTAACGGCTCGAAAGTAGATCTCTGATTTCTACAAGTAGACGTACTTCGTCAGTAATCTCTGGAGTTTTTACTGCTTTTCCCTCATTCTCTTTGAAACGATTGATTTGTTTTACGACCAAAAAAATCGCAAATGCTGTAATCAAGAAGTTGATCAGGTTTGTAAGAAAAGCACCATATTTGAGAACTACATCTGTTGCACCAAAAGGAAAAACTTTGTCACTCAAATCAATTTTACCCACAAAAATACCAATGATCGGATTAATAATATCTTCTACTAAAGAGGTTACAATTTTTCCGAATGCAGCTCCGATTACAACACCAACAGCGAGATCAATTGCATTTCCTTTGATAGCAAACTTTTTGAATTCTTGTACTATTGCCATATCGGCATATTACACTATTTTTGGTTTTTTGATAACTTGAATTACTTTTCCATTTACCATAAAACTATCATCCTCATGAACATAAATTGGAGGAATGTCCTTGGTAGATTGAGAAACAAGCACTATTTGATTGTTCTCCTCGTCAAAAATATATTTTTTAATATTTGCCATGTCATCAATTACTGACAAGACAACATCACCGTTGCGCGGAGTTCTGTAATCTGAATCAATGATAAGGTAGTCTCCATCCTCGATAGACATGCCGTTAATGCTGGCTTTGTTCATGGAGAGTCCTTGCGCTTTGATTGCAAAAACATTCTTACACTTATTCAGGATGTTTTTGGATATTTTGAGATATCCTTCGATATTTTCATTAGCAAAAATCGTAGCTGGTCCACAATTAGCAGATCCTATGATAGCAATCGAAAAGAAAGGAGAGGGTATTTTTGAGTTGGTTTTGGCTCGAGAGATTATTTTTTTCTTACGGTCATATTGTACAAAACCTTTTTTCTCTAGTTGTTCAAGATGATGCTTGATCTTTTGAGGTAAGGGTTCTTTGATTAGTGAACCAATGTCACGTAAAGTCATATCGGTCAAATTTTGACCATCAATTAATTTGAGAAGTTTTTCTTGAATAGGATGCATGTGTAGATATATTAGTTGTTAATATATCTATCTTATCCAAAAACATGATTTTTGTCAAAAAGTTTTCCACAGGTACATAAAACTTGACAAAATTGACATACAAAATAAAATGAACACATGATAATAGATTTTCAAAAAAGAAATATACGAATAAAAAGAAGCAATCGATCATCATACATCAAAAAATTATTTGTGCGATTTAAATCCACACATACATTTAAGTTGATTGTGTAATTTGTAGTACAATATGAGATATGTACGATGATCTCACACAAGAACAACTAGATAATTTGTATGCATATTTTAGAGCTGCAAACTATCTTACTGCTGCACAAATATATTTGCAGGATAATTATTTGCTTGAACGGGAACTTCGTCCTGAAGATATCAAACCGCGATTGCTCGGTCATTGGGGAACATGTCCTGGAATTTCGTTTGTGAATACAATGCTTAACTTTTTGCAGACTAAACACCCTCGTGATCTGATGTATGTAGTTGGTACAGGTCATGGATTTCCAGCAATTCAAGCTAATTTGTTTTTGGAAAATACTCTGCGTAATTTTTATCCCTCAGCTACCCATACTCGGGAAGGCATCGAATATATTGCCAAAAATTTCAGTTGGCCATATGGATTCCCGAGCCACAGTTCACCTGAAACTCCAGGAATAATCCTTGAAGGAGGAGAGTTGGGTTATGCACTTTCCACTTCATATGGATCAATTTTGGATAACCCAAAACTTACGACAGTGTGTCTTATTGGTGATGGAGAAGCCGAGACGGGCGCAACTGCTACAGCGTGGCATCTTAATAAATTTATTCATCCAGAAATAAACGGAACAGTGCTCCCTATACTTCATCTCAACGGAT
>JAYSRX010000027.1:0-5294 GCA_043720795.1 Minisyncoccota bacterium
TCAATAATTCGAGAGCTTTTTGTAGTTGTGTATCTTTTTTGCTTTTCTTATAGAGTTCAGAATCAAACTCTACAGATACATCAGGCTCGATTCCTGTAAGTGAAATTGAGTTGCCGTTTGGAGTAAGCCATCTCGCAATAGTTACTTTGAGTGCTGTGTTGGGTGTTATTTCTACTAATTCTTGCACAGAACCTTTTCCGAATGATTTTGCACCAACAAGTTTTGCTACATCATGTTCCTTGAGAGCTCCTGCCACAATTTCGGAAGCAGATGCAGAACCTTCATCTATCAGTATGATCATTTCAAGATTATTCTTGGCAAGAGGATATCCTTTACTTCTGAATATTTTTGGTTCGATATTAGACTTGGTTCCAAAATCTTCACTTACCACAATCTTACCGGTTGGAAGGAACCAACTTGAGATATCGACGGCTGCATCTAGATATCCACCAGGATTACCTCGCATGTCAAGGATAAGCTTGTGCTTGTTTGATTTTGCAAATGTCTGAATCGCAGTCTTGAATTCGGTTCGAGCATTGGTTCCAAAACTATACAATTTGATAATGTAGACGTCTCCCACGGTTTCAATTTCAAGTGTTGGCACAACAATTTGATCACGAGTCACCTTAATATCAATTGGCTTTTGTGCTCCTTTTTTAACAATACCGAGAGTTACAATACTACCCTTTGTGCCTCTGATATGATTTACAGCTTCTTCCACTTTCATATTGAGAGAATCAATGCCGTCGATTGTGACAATAATATCTCCGCTTTCAATTCCTGCTTTTTGTGCCGGTGAATTTTTGAGAGGTGCAACCACAGTCAGTCTCCCCTCTTGAATTCCAACTTCCATTCCCACTCCTTCAAACGATCCTTCGATTGTTTCGTCAAATTTTTCTTTTTCTTCTGGAGTAAAGAATACGGTATATGGATCTCCAAGCGAATCTACGAGTCCACTGATCGCTCCGTACATTTTTTGGGTATCAGTGAGAGCCTGAGTTGATGATGCAGAAACAAATTTTTCATTAATTGTATTCCATGTTTTCCAGAACGCGACCATGTCAACCTGCTCTCCTGCTTGAGTATGTCTAAAAGTAATTGAACCATTTCCTACATAAAAACCCCCAACAAAACCGAACAGTACCGTACAACATGTAAAGACAAATATTTGGGTACGGAGTTTTGAATTCATCCATTCAGTATCTCAATTTGTGTATAAAAAGTCAAAAGAAAAATTAAATGATGCTAGACCTAAATTTCTTATGAGTGAACAACGAATTAGAAATTGGGAATACTCCTGTTGTACGACTTTATCAACTTATGAGCAAAGCGAATTAGGTGATAAGAAGTGACCCTGTGTTACAATGATATTAATATTATGGTTTCAACATATACGCAAAATAAAGTAACGTGGATTGATCTTGAAAATCCAACCAAAGAGGAAGTACGGAGCATCATGGATACGTATAATTTGGAACCCTCAGTAGCCGAAGATTTGCTTGATCCCACTATTCGAACGCGTGCCGACATGTATTCTGATTTTACCTATTTCGTACTTCATTTCCCTCTTCATGTTCATCACAAAAATCATATCTTCGATAAGAGAAGTGAAGAAGTAGATTTTATAATCGGCAAGAACTTTTTACTCACTGTGCACTACTCACCCATCGAAGCGCTCATTGACTTCAGTAAATCCCTAGAAACAGACACATTACTTCATCATGATCGCATTACCAAAAGCTCTGGTGCATTGTTTGTTCACATTCTCTACAAGATGTACAAAGCAGTTCAAGATAAAGTACAAGATATCCATACTACCCTCAACATGCATGAAGAAAGCATCTTTGCTGGCCAAGAAAAAGCAATGGTGTTTGAACTATCTGCTCTAAATAGAATTTTGATTTATTTTCGAGAGTCCCTCACTTCACACAAAGACATTCTAAAACTTTTTGAACGAACAAGTCTTACGATGTTCGGGAAAGAATTTGCAACATATATCGAATATGTAACGCAAGAATACAACAAAGCAGAGCGTGCCATCTTGTCCGCCAAAGAATACACGGATGAGCTCAGACAAACCAACGATTCACTCCTTACAACCAAGCAGAACGAGATTATGAAGACTCTTACAGTTATCAACTTCATAGTGCTTCCTTTGAACCTCTTGGTTGGAGCATTCGGAATGAACACAGTCCACACTCCTTTTGTTGGAAATGTGTACGATTTTTGGATTGTTATGGGCATGATGCTCGCAGTGGGGGTGGTTGCCTTTCTCGTATTCAAACGCAAAAATTGGTTATAATATCTATTCTATGATTTATTTTAAAAATACCCTGACCGGACAAGTAGAAGAGTTCAATCCAATTACTCCAGGCAAAGTTGGGATGTATAACTGCGGACCAACAGTCTATGGAAAAGTTCATATAGGCAACATGCGTGCATACATCTTTGCAGATCTTATTAGGAATGTACTCACATATAACGGATACGAGATCAATCAAGTTATCAATATTACAGATGTGGGACATCTTGTTGGAGACGGCGACGAAGGCGCAGACAAAATTGAGGAACAGATAAAAAAAGAACATCTCGATGCCACATCTATTACACAAAAATACACTGAGTATTTTATGCAAAAACTTGCAGAATTGAATATCGATGTTACAGACATCAAATTTCCAAAAGCATCAGATCACATCTTTGAACAGATTACTTTGATACAAGAACTTGAAGCAAAAGGTTTTACTTATACAACTTCAGACGGTGTGTATTTTGATACCGCACAATTCCCTACCTACGGAGAACTTGGACATATCAACATCAAAGGATTGCAGGAAGGTGCACGTATTCGAGCTAATTTGCAAAAAAGAAACATGACTGACTTTGCGCTATGGAAGTTTTCAAAAGAAGCACGACAACAGGAATGGGAATCACCTTGGGGAAAAGGGTTTCCGGGATGGCATATTGAGTGTTCTGCCATGGCGTCAAAATATCTCGGAGATACATTTGATATTCATACAGGTGGAGTAGATCATATTCCTACTCATCATCAAAATGAAATCGCACAGTCGGTTGCAGCACACAATGTTCCCCTTGCCAATTATTGGATTCATGTAAATCACATTACGGTTGGAGGACAGAAGATTTCAAAATCAATTCCCAACACCACTATATATATTGAAGATTTGATTTCAAAAAATATTTCTCCGCTTGCATACAAGTATTGGCTCTATACTTCGCACTACTCTACCCTTTCCAATTTTACATTCGAATCCGTTCAAGCTTCACAAACTGCACTCAATAAATTAATTTCTTTTCTACAAAAAAATGAAACGGGAGTAATCAACCCAAAATACCAAGGTGCTTTTCTTTCTTTCGTAAACAACGATCTTGATACAGCAAAAGCAATTGCTCTTATCTGGGAAATGCTCAAAGACGATACAATTTCAGATACGGACAAAAAAGCTACTATTCTCGATTTTGATAACGTATTTAAATTAAATTTAGATATAGTTACCCCATCATCAAAGTCAGACATTCCTCAAAAAATTACAGATCTTGCAGAACGGAGAAAAGAAGCGCGTATCAATAGAGATTTTGCCCTGTCTGATGCACTTCGTGAAGAGATAGAACGTGCCAACTACTGTATAAAAGATACAGATACGGAAATCGGATATAGTCTAAAAAGTAAGTAGTATTGCTTCTAATTATTATGTGCCAACCACTCTTTTCTGAGGACATATCTTTCATCCATTCCTTCCCAAAACACATGGAGTAAGTGCATCTGATGTTCCATAATAGCCTCTATGCGACGTTCAATTTCATCAGATTGTATGGCAAATTGTTGGTGCAAATAGTCTTTTGTTACATATTGTTTTTGTTCCAACTTTTGTTCCAACTTCTGTTCCAATTTTTGTTCCAACTTTTGTTCAAGAATTTCTTCAAGAGTATCGTAAAAATATCCCTTGGTGACAACTTCATTCCGTTCTTTGGCTGTAAGTTTTTTACTCATACATAAAATATATCACAGTGACATCTTTTTTTATCCACAGTCTGCTATTCCACCATATAAAGACGTGATATGTTCTAAATAAGCTTACAAACAAAGACTCTCCCCACCTGTGTATAACTTTTACCCTTACGAAATAGAGTATTTTTCTGTACTCTTACATCAATGGCAATCAATAATCTCAAAATTCCTCCTCAAAGTCTTGAAGCCGAAATGGCTGTACTTGGTGCAATATTACAACGTCCAGACTGTTTATACGACATAAGCGATGTTCTTACACCTCCTGCCTTTTATTCTGCCCGTAACAAGATGGTGTATGAAATAATTCTAGAACTCCAGAGCAAAAGTGTGCCTCTCGATTCAGTATCAGTATTAGGTCGTCTTAAAGAAATGGGTTTGATTGAGCGTTCAGGAGGAGCTGCCTACCTTGCCGAGTTGATGGACTTTGTACCCAACACTGCCAACATCAAACACTATTGCGACACTATTTTGAAAAAAAAGATCATGAGAGATCTCCTTGATGCAGCTGACCATGTTTCAGGACTTGGATATGACGAATCAAAAGAACTTGATGAGATTTTGGATATTGCAGAAAAAAAGATTTTTGAAGTGACCAATCAGACTTCAAGTCAAAACATTATTGCTCTCTCAGATGTAGTTGGTCAAGCATTCGAGCGACTCGAACATATTCACGCCAATAGAGATGCAGTTCGCGGTGTACCGACAGGATTCAAATCTCTCGACAATAAACTTTCAGGATTTCAAAATTCTGACCTCATCATTCTTGCTGCCCGACCTTCTATGGGTAAAACTTCCCTCGCACTCGATATTGCCCGCAAAGCCGCACTTAATCACAATGTGGCTGTACAAATATTTTCACTTGAAATGAGTTCCGACCAATTAGTTGACCGTATGGTTTCTGCAGAAGCCGGTGTAGATAGTTGGAGTATTCGAACAGGTAAAGGATTGAAGGAAAGTGATTTTGAAAAAATCGGAGAAGCGATTTCAAAACTCTCAAATGCACAGATTTTTATAAACGACGAAGCTGGAATCAATATCCTGAAGATGCGTTCAATTGCCCGTAAACTTAAAAGTGAAAAAAAACTCGGTCTCATCATTGTTGATTATCTCCAGCTCATGTCTCCTACTACCAAGACGGATAACATGGTGAATCAAGTAACCGAAATCTCACGTGCCTTGAAACAATTAGCCAAGGAAATGGCAGTGCCAGTTATCGCACTTTCACAGCTTTCTCGAGCAGTAGAAGCTCGTGGAGGTAAACCTA